>JAWVYE010000103.1:0-5995 GCA_033722905.1 Desulfobulbales bacterium | reverse complement strand
CTCCCGTATAACCTTTCAGTGAATCAACATAATGATTTATGACACAGGTGTCTTCCTGGTCCTGGGATTCCAGGTTGCGTCCGGACCATTCCATGCCCCATTTGCCCAGTTCTGCTGCTGCCTGGCGGATAAGACTGTAGTTGGCATCACTCCTGGCCCGCCAGGCCCGGGGCAGAATAACAGCAAAAAGAATCCCGGCTATTGCCAGGACCACCAGAATTTCAAGGAGGGAGAAACCTCGGTTTTTATTATTTAACGCATTGCGCATATTAAGTGTTCTTCTCTGTGTCCAGGTTCTGGGTTTCGACAATACGTTAATTAGGTTTCCAGGTTTCGAGGGGTCAAGGTTCCAAGGGTAATAACTGAACAACTTTTTCTTTAAACTATAGTTATCTGCTGACTGAAAACTGAGAATTAGTTGCTCACACACCTCACTTCACATGCTTTTATCCTTGAACCCTCGGAACCTTGAAACCTATCTCTAATCTTTTCACCCGGTTCTCTATGTCTTCAGGCTTTATCCTTCTACCTTTTTTAAAACCCTGTATTCACCTGCGAGGAAAGCTCGCTGACCAAATCATAGATGGGCAGCAGGATACCCATAATCAAGGCCAGGGCCAGGCCGGCGAGGATGAAGATCAGCACCGGCTCCATGATGGTAAGGGCCCAGCTTATCCTCCTGGAAAGATCCTCCTCGTACTGGTCAGCCACATATTCCATCTGCCTGCTGATGTTGCCTGCCTCTTCCCCCACAGCGATCATGCGCGTGACCATGCGGGGGATGATCTTTCTTTTGCGGAAGGAGTCGGACAGCATGGCCCCGGCTGTTATTTCACTATGGCAGCCTGACATTATCTTCCTGAGAACAAGGTTGTTCACCGACTTGATTGCAAGCTCCATACCGCGCAGGGTAGTTATCCCCGCACCCAGGAGCATGGACATATAACGCATGAAAAAGGCCATACGGAGCTGGATGAACACTTTTTTAATCCCGGGGAGATTCAGTTCGCACCAGTCAAACCAATAGCGCACCATTTTCAGCTTGCGGCTCAGGATGAACAAAACGAGGAACAGAATGAATCCCGTAAGAATGAATGGCCACCATACCTGCATAAAACTGGAAATTCTCTGCATGATCACGGTAATCAACGGCAGTTCCACATCAAACTGGTCCAGGAGTGAAAAAAGCAGCGGGAATACCATGCTGAGATAGACATAGGCTGCCAGAAACAGTGCAAATATTACAAATGCAGGGTAGATGAAGGCCTTGCGTGTCTGTAGAATCAGATCGTCAATGCGTTTGTAGTGCCTGGCCAGATCAAAAAATACATTATCGAGCAGTCCGGTCTCCTCACCAATGGCGATGACATTGACATAGATCTCGGGAAATGTTTTGCGTTCCCGGGCCATGGCCTCGTTCAAGCTGTCACCGGCTGTAATATTATCAATAAGGGTTTTGATGACCTTTTTGAAATAACGGTTGTCCATGTCCTCATACAACTCTGAGAGGCTTTGGACCAGGGGGACCCCGGCGCGGAGCATGACACCCATGTTATTGCTGAAATCAATGAGGTCGCGGCGGCTGACAGTGCCAAGCACCAACAGGTCCCAGAATGAACGGAGGATCCTGAAGCGGGCCTGTCTGTATTCAAGGAGGTGCAGCCCTGCCTGGTGCAGTTGTCCCGCAAGTTCAGCATCAGAGGTGGCGAAACGCACTCCCGTTAAGATGAGGCCGCTTGCATCAGTTGCCTTGTAATAAAAATTGGGCATAATCAAAAATTAGGGTTCAGATTGTCCAGGGTTCAAGGTGGCCAGGGTTCATGGATTCAAGGGTAAAAGAGTCAGAACTTCTTAAATTGCCAGGTTTGGTAAACCAATGCTGGAGAAGCTGATTGTCTGCTTTCTATCTTCAGTTTATCTTTTTTTATGGTATAACCTTAGTCCCCTTGGCCCCTCGAAATCTTTCCTTACGTTGCCTTCAGAACCTCCTCTAATGTTGTTATCCCCTTTACCACTTTCATGAGACCGTCTTGGCGCATGGTCACCATACCTTCTTTTTTTGCTTCTGCTAATAGCAGGTTTGCAGGTGATTTCTGCGAAATAAGCTGGCTGAGCCCATCGCTTATCGCAAGTATTTCGAAAATTCCGATGCGTCCGTGATAACCCAGATTTTCGCAGAAGTCACAGCCCTTGCCCGTCATAAGTTTCTTGTGCTCAAGACCCCACTCACCCAGACCATATCCTGCAAGTTCCTCCAAGTTGACGCCATACTCCTCTTTGCAATTACGGCAGATACGGCGCACCAGCCGCTGGGAAATTACGGCGCGCAGCACCGAGGAAACCAGGTAGGACTCAACCCCCAGGTCAAGAAGCCTCGGTATGGTTGAGACCGCATCATTGGTGTGGATGGTAGACAGAACAAGATGGCCTGTCATGCCTGCCTGCATAGCGATGCGGGCTGTTTCGAGATCACGGATCTCTCCCACCAGGATGACATCAGGGTCCTGCCGGAAAAAATGTTTAATGGCCTCGGAAAAACCGAGGCCCGTTACTTCATTTACCTGTGTCTGCTTGATGAACGGCAGGGTATATTCTATGGGATCTTCTATGGTGAGAATATTTCTCTCCAGGGAGTTCACCGACTGCAGCATGGCGTAAAGGGTGGTGGTTTTGCCGGAACCGGTGGGCCCGGAGTTCAGGATAATACCATGGGGCCTTGTTGCCAGTTTTTCAACGACGCAGCGGTCCTGTTCCGCCAGGCCAAGGTACTTGAGATCAAGAAGAACGGAACTCTTATCAAGCAGGCGCAGGACCACGTTCTCGCCATACTTGCATGGCGAGGTGGATGTCCTGATGTCAATGGACCGGCCGGTAAGATCATATGCCATGCTCCCCTCCTGGGGCAGGCGCTGTTCTGCTATATTCATGCCGGAGGCAATCTTTACCCTGTTGACAATGGGCATATGAAGATGCTTTGGCATGACTATGCCGCTATGCAGAACACCGTCAATGCGGTAACTTACCCGGAAGGCTTTCTCCTCAGGGGTAAGGTGTATATCTGTGGCATGGTCCTGAACGCCCCTGGAAATAAAAAGGTCAACAAGCCGGACGACAGGTGTCATGGAGCCGCCATCGGTAAATGAACCTTTTACCGCTGCCTGGATATTACAGTCTATCTCTTCATCTATGGAGCCACCGCTGCCCGTATACATTTCAATGGCTTTTTGAATGGCGCACAGGTCGGCACCGAATATCTCAATTTTCTTACCGGTTTCCCGGCGCAGCCTGTCAAGGGCATGGATGTTGTTCGGGTTTTCCATGGCCACCTGCAGGGTATTTTTGCCAAAGGCAAAGGGGACAACCATCAATTTCCTTGCCGTCTCATCTGATATCAGGCCGAATGCCTCCGGGTTTATGGGGGTCTTATTCAATGGAATGAATGGGACCTCCGCCTGGATGGCAAGTGCCCTGGCCAGCTCTTTATGGGTCACCACCCCCATGCGGACCAGTACCGCACCGATAAGTTCATTGGTGCGTTGCTGCTCACCCAGGGCAATCTCCAGTTTCTGGGGAGTCACCATCTGGTTTTCAACCATTATCTGGCCGATAAGTTTTGGCATAAAACTTCAAGTATGAATTTTGATTTTTGAAATGAATTTAGAATTACAGTTTAGAATTCATAATTGAAAAAAACCAGCCGCATGCTAGTTTTTTTCTAAAACCACATGAAGTGATATCGGGCTTTTGTTCGGCTTCTGAAAAAATCTGCTGCGCATGAGTCTGTTCAACTCCACGGCACGAGTTCTGTAGCCGTCAGCCTTGAAAAAAACCCAGAAATCATCAGCGGAAAGCGGTTCAAAAACAAAAGCATAGTTTCCGTTGTTATCGGTTGTCGCCACTGCTTCTTCACTGATTACAACAAATTGTTGTGGCCCGCTCTGCCGCGCTTCTTGTTTCTGCTTGTCTTCTTTCTGCGCCTGACGTTTGCTGAGAATCACCAGGCAGTCGGCGACGGGTTTATCCTCCTGGTTCATGATACGTCCCGCAAAATGGTATATGCCCGGCGTAATCGACATGGCTGAAGATGGACCACCGCTCATGCTGAATACCGCCACAAGCAACAGTACTGCAGGAATCAGAACTTTTGTATTACCATACATTGCTGACCTCTTGATATTCCCATGCCGCGATCAGGGCTTTAAATTATTTACAACCCGGGCCAGTATTCGCACCCTTTCAGAAATTTTACCATGGAGACGCTTATCCTTTTTCACCCTGCCATGCCCAAGTGCTTCCGAGTACAGGGAAATTGCCTCGGTATAGCGTCCCACCCCTTCAAGCAGATGGCCATAGGCCAGGAGCACTTCAAGATTTTCCGGTGAAATCTGCAGGAGTTGCCTGTAATAGCTTTCAGTGGCAGCATGGTCCCCGTTTTTCTCAGCCAGGTATGCAAGGTTGACCAGAGCGTTCTCCTCTTGGGGATTGGCATCCAGGGCTGCATTAAACCGCTCTTCCGCATGAAATTCGTTACCCTGATTGAGGCTGATCATCCCCATATTGACAAGGGCCTTACTGTTTTCAGGTTCAATGGCAAGTATTTCTGTCAGAACTTCTTCAGCATCACTGTAGCGCTGCTGTTGCACATACAGCGCCGAAAGGTTGATCATGGCTTCAAGATTACCGGGCCCCTCTGCCATTGCCTTCTGGTAATAAATTTCCGCCAGCCGCACATCTCCCTTGTATTGTGCCTGCTTGCCTGCCAGGTAATACTTCCTGCTTTTCCCATGGTCTGCCGCACCGGCCTGAAATGATGAGTTAAGCTTTGCAACCGCTGCGGAATCGCTGTCATAAGGTTCACTTGCCGCGATTGCTTTTTCATCAGCACCGGCGCGCGGTTCATCATAGACAGGAAAATTTCCCGGCAAGGTTCTTTTTAGTCTGCTTCCTTCCAGGACCGGGGGCTGTGCCGTTTTTTTCCGGATGATTCCCGGCTGGCGGCTTGAACTTTCAAAAACCTGGGCCACTGCCTCTTTATCTACCGGCTTTTGCAGAGCCGGAAATACCAGGGGGGCGGCAGGTACGGTCTCCTGTGCAGAAACAGTAGCTTCAGTTTCCATGGTGGCAACAGATTTAGGTTTTGCCGGCCCGGGATCAGGGGGCTGCAACTCTTCGACGACCTTTGGGGCTGCCGGAGCATTATAGCTTGCCGTCTCTTCATCATGGCCTGGTGTGAATATATTAATGAGCAGCAACAGAAGAAGAAGTCCTGCGAGGCAGGTGAAGAGAAGCAGCAGGAGAGATTGGTTATTGAACCTTTTGCCGTCCCTTTGTTTCAGGATGGGGGGAATTTCAATATCCGGATGCGTTTCCGAGTCGCCTTTCCCGTCTATTTTCAGGTAATCATAAATCAGGCTCATTGTTCTATAATTGTCGGGTTAAGCATTATCACCAGTTCTCTTTTTTCAGATTCTTTTGCCTGGCCTGCAAAAAGGGTCTGGCCCAGATAGGGAATATCCTTCAGGAACGGGATGCCGGTTTCATCCTCGCTCACCCGTTCCAGTATCAGACCTCCCAAAACAATTGTTGAGCCGTTCTGGGCCCTGACTATGGAGTCAGTAGCCCGCATATCAATGATTGGTATATCCCAGGTATCGCCATCCTGGGTGAATTCCTTGAAACCGACAAGATCGGTGATGACCGGCACTATATGCAAGGTTGTCACACCGTTCTCATCTATCTGCGGCGTAACGCCAAGGGAAATGCCGACCCTGGTGTTCTGCATGGCGGGCACCAGCTGGGTCAGCCGTCCTAATTCGTCGTTGGGGTCCTGGATCGAACTGAGCTGCCAGTCTATATAGGGAATATTTCGGGCCACCGTAATGAGAGCCGTCTGGTTGTTCACTGCACTTATCCGTGGTGATGCAAGAACATTGACATTGCCCTGGCGCGAAAGCGCTTCTATGACACCGCCAATGACGTTAGTGGAGCCTTCCCT
>JAWVYE010000102.1:0-6002 GCA_033722905.1 Desulfobulbales bacterium | reverse complement strand
GAACACGGCAAAATCATCCCTGCCGATGATCGTCCCCGTCGGGTTATTCGGGTTGTCGAGAAAAACCATCCTGGTCTTTTCAGAAACAGCTGCCAGAATTGCCTGGAGATCATGGTGCATGCTTTTTGTAAGTTCCACCACCGTGTTGGTTCCGCCCTGAACCTGCACCAGCTTCTGGTACATGAGAAAGGTGGGGTGGCTGGTGATAACCTCTTCACCACTCTGGAGAAATGCTGCTATCAGCAGCCCGATGATCTCGTTTGAGCCGTTGCCAAAAACAATTTCAGCCGCTTGTATCCCCAGTTTTTCTGCAAGGCTTCGGGCCAGGTAATAGCAACTGCCGTCAGGGTAGCGATGCAGGTTATGCAGGGCGCCCTTTACAGCTGCAAGCGCCTTGGGAGAAGGCCCCCAGGCATTTTCATTCGAGGCGAGCTTGATGGAGCCGCTGATGCCATATTCCCGCTCCAGTTCCTCTATGGGCTTGCCGGGCGGATAGGGAACCAGGCTGCTGATATGTGGTGCAACTTTTAGCTTCACTGACACTCCTTGTCACATATTATTACAGGTTTTCGGGGCGCAGATGAGAAATATGCAAACGCTGCTCAAGATTATAGGCCGCCCGCAGCAGTTTCTCCTCCTGAAAATGGGCCGCCTGGATCTGCAGGCCGATGGGCAACCCTGCGGAACTGAAACCACAGGGCACGGAAATGCCCGGTATGCCTGTCAGGTTCGCTGATATGGTCAATATATCCGAAAGATAGACACTCAGGGGGTCATCTACTTTTTCTGCCAGTTTCCAGGCGGGCGTCGGGGTCACGGGTGATGCCAGCACATCACAGGTTGCAAAAACCTTTTTAAAATCCTCAGTAATCAGGGTCCGGACCTGGGAGGCCTTTTTGTAATAGGCGTCATAGTATCCTGATGACAGGGCATAGGTGCCGATAATGATGCGCCGCTTGACCTCAGGGCCGAACCCCAGTGAACGGCTGTTTTTGTACATGTCAAGCAGTGTGTCGCTTGCCTTGTCCCGGAAGGTATACCTTACACCATCGTAGCGCGCCAGGTTTGAGCTGGCCTCGGCCGGGGCAATAATGTAGTAAACGGCGACACAGTAATCAGTGTGGGGCAGAGAAACCTCAACTATCCTGGCGCCGGCTTCCTGCAGGATCTTTATGCCCTGGCGTACCGCTTTCTCAACTTCAGGGTCAAGCCCTTTGCTGAAATACTCCCCGGGGATGCCCACCGTCATACCCTGCAGCCCTTCCTGCAGGGCTTGCCGGAAGTCCGGCACCTTCTCTTTGACAGAGGTGGAATCTTTTGCATCATAGCCGCTTATGGCATTCATCATCAGGGCACAATCCGTCACATCCTTAGTCAGGGGGCCTACCTGGTCCAGGGAGGAGGCAAAGGCCACCAGGCCGTAGCGTGACACCCTGCCATATGTCGGCTTCAAACCTACAACGCCGCAGTGAGACGCCGGCTGGCGGATAGACCCCCCGGTGTCCGTACCCAGGGAGGCAATGCACTCATCAGCCGCACCCGCGGCTGCCGACCCCCCACTGGAGCCACCGCAGATATACTCTGTATTCCAGGGGTTTCTGGGCGGGCCGAAGGCACAATTCTCCGAGGTTGAGCCCATGGCAAATTCATCCATGGCCACCTTTCCCAGCAGCACCGCGCCGGCCTGCTTGAGTTTCATAATGGAGGTGGCATCATAGGGCGGCACAAAATTTTCAAGAATCCTCGACCCGCAAGTCGTCCGCAGCCCTTCTGTGCAAAGCACATCCTTGATGGCCAGCGGAATGCCGCACAGCGGTCCGCCCGAACACTCTTTAAGGGCTTTGTCGGCAGCTTCCGCCTGCTTGAGTGCCCCGTCAGGGTCAATACTGATATAGGCATTTACCCTGTCCTCAACCTCTGCAATCCGCGCAAGAACATCACTTGTCAGCTCTTTTGCCGATAACTCCCTTTTGACAAGCAGTTTCTGCAGTTCATGTATGGTTAGCTTATGTAATGACATTGACCTATACTCTTTGCGTTTGCAACCACGGCCCCCGGGGCTGGTCTGCTGTTCTCCTGATAAACAAGCTCATTATATCACCCGCGGCACAACAAAAGACTCACCATTCTGCAGGGGGCCATTGGCCAGGGCCTTGTCCCTTGGCAGGGAGGCCTGCACCTCATCTGCACGAAAAGCATTGACAATGGAAATGGCATGGGTGGTCGACATAATGGTTTCTGTCTCCAGTTCATTGAGTTTAGCCACATAGGTCAGTATTTCATCCAGCTGCCTGGCCATCGCCTCAACTTCATCCTGCGTCATATGCAGACGGGCCAGGTTTGCAACATGGGTAATTTCTTCCGGCGTAATTTTCATAATAAACCTCTGTTTATTCTGGTGTTGTCTCCAGGCGGCATTAAAAGTCCCGGCCCCGTAAAGACAGTGGCAGCCGTGCCGCTCATTTTGGCATTGGAGATAATTTGATTATACCTGGGACGGCCTTCTGGAAAACACCAGGCATACATCTGGTATGCCGGGCATTTCCCGGTTACGGCACCTCTTCCCTGTTTAGCTGCATATTAAAGCGACTCTTAGCACAGCCATCAAAAGGGATATATTTACAATCTCCAGTATCTTTTTGCAATATCTCTGACCTGAGCAATAACCGGAACATGGTGTTCAGAGTCTATAATTGCCTGCAGGGTGGCGTCATCAACCTTGCCGGGGCACTCCTGATTGCCGGACAGCTCCCCAAGAACAGCCAGCACCCCGTCACGCAAGCCCTGAAGGTTATAGCCCCCTTCAAGGGCAACCAGGAGGCGCCCCCCGCAGATATCTTCTGCCAGCTCAATGAGCTGCTTGGCCATGCAGGCAAAACCCTGCTGCGTAACGGCCATTGTTCCCAGGGGGTCGCCGAAGTAGGTATCAAATCCGGCTGAAACAATAATAAAATCAGGTTCGAAATCCCTGGTCACCGGCACAATTATCTCTTTAACAATACCGGCAAAGGCCCGGTCATCCTGGCCCCCGGACAGCGGCACATTCACCGTATACCCTTCACCTTCTCCGGAGCCGACTTCGCTGAGCCCACCCGAACCGGGGTAATATGGATAGGCGTGCGTTGACAAGTAAAGAACCTGGTTTGAGGTGTAAAAACTATGCTGGGTGCCATTGCCATGATGCAGGTCCCAGTCGAATATGGCGACCCGCTCCATACCCAGATGCTCCAGGCCGTAGCGGGCTCCCACGGCAACATTATTAAAGAGGCAGAAGCCCATGGCCCGGTCCTCTTCAGCATGGTGGCCCGGCGGACGCACCAGGGCAAAACCATTATCGGCCCGGCCCTGGACAATCATCTCCATGCCGCCCATTACGGCCCCGGCCGCAAGGCAGGCGGCATCATATGATTTTGGCGAGGCCTGGGTGTCTGGATCCAGGCTGCTGAAGGTTTTTCCGGCTGTGCCGGCAACACGCCTGACATGCTCATTTGAATGGTTGAGTTGCAAAACTTCAGGTGATGCGGGTGCAAATTCAGGATATAAAAACAACTCGCTCAGCGGCGGCTTTGCAAGCTCATCATAAATTATCCGCAGCCTGTCGGGAGACTCCACATGGTTAAAATCAGGAATATGCTCCAGGAAAAGGTCACTTTTCAGTATGGCAGTCTTGCGCATGGTAAACTCCTTGTTCATGGTCTGATGTTCACTGTCCTTGTTTCGGTAATCAAGCTATCCAAAGGCTGGTCATGGGGTTCCACAGGCACTTTTTGCACGACCTGCACCTCAAAGGCGAAGCCGATGCGCCGTGCCTGGGGAGCGTCATTTGCCAGGAACCTGTCATAATAGCCTCCCCCGTATCCGAGGCGGCCCCCCGAAATATCAAAAACAGATCCGGGAATGACAGCCGCATCAATTTCCCCCGGGGCCACCGCTACGGTCTTTGCGGGATCAGGCTCGGGAATGTCGTAATAACCCGGGACCAGATCCTGCTCCGGGTCTTTTATCAGCCGTGGTATCATCCTGGCCGCTTCAGCGTCTACCAGCGGAACGGCCACCCGGATTTCATGGGCCAGGCACCGCCGGATCAGCTCCAGGGTCTCAACCTCGGAGCGAAAATTAACATATATAAACAGCGTGGACCATTGCTGCATATCCGGTAAATTCCAGAAATTCTCCATTACAGCCCTGCTTTTTTGGCGCCTTGTTTCAGCCGGCAATCCGTCGCGGACTCGCAGGATCCGTTTTCTCAGGCTCTGTCTCTCGTCACCCATGTTCTTTCTCCTTGGCGGTAATAATAAAAAAGAGCATTTTTCGCCTCAATTCTGCAAGCAAAAAACCCTTCAGCCTGCAAGAGCTTGACAAAAGTGTATGACAGAAGTAAAAAAATGAATTCTGCTTCATTTTTTGTGGGTTTTCTTTTTTGTTTATGGTAACTAGACCTCTCGGCCACTAATTAAAGCATGCCGTTGCCACATTGTGTCGCTGCAGTGGCAAGCAGCTTAATTTTAATACTCCTCAAATTGTTGATAAATAACCACCAGGAGAGCAACAGATTTTCATGGATGAGGGGATTTTGGGTTTTGACGCCATTAAGGCCGACAGGGTCCTGGACACCAGAGGGCTGGAATGCCCCATGCCTTTGCTCAAAGCCAAAAAAGCTATTGCAGGAATGCAAAGCGGGCAGGTCCTTGAAATTCATGGGACTGACGCTGGTTCCAAGATTGACCTGCCGGGCTGGTGTGCAAGTGTCGGGCATGTCTTCCTGGGAACTAAAGAGGAAGCAGATTATTTTAAATTTTATATAAAAAAAGGCTGATGACTGCAAAACATTAACTGTCGGACTTTCATTTCAGGCACCAGAAATACGACACAATTTCAGTTTAGGAGGTAAACATGGCAAATTTAGGAATTTTTGTAACAAGTTCAAAAAACATGGCTCATGTCATGGGAGTTACCAAGGCGGCAAAGGCCAAAGGGGCGACAGTAAAGGTTTTTTTCACCTGGAAAGGTACCCTTCTCGCCAAGGACCCCCAGTTCACCGAACTGTGCAATATTGCTGATGAGGTGGCTATCTGTGCCGACAGCTATAAAAAGATGGGATATGACCCTGAAAACGACATCCCTGAAGGTCTTACCGAAAAGGAAATGTCTACACAGGCTAAGCACGGATATATCATTGATGACTGCGAAAAATATTTGACTCTGTAAGGGGGATTAAACCATGCCAAAAAAAGTAATGTTTCTGATGGATAAAAGCGATGACGAGAAAAACACCCTGGATGCCCTGCGCTCCACCCTGGGCCTCTCCGTTGCAAACCACTACTCATATGCTGTGGTCATGAACCACACCCTGGCCAAGTTTGATGATTACAATGCTGAAAATGTCGAGTGGATCCGTGACATGGAAGGAGAAGTCTACACGACTGAGCAGGCCAATGCCGACACCAACGGCTTGACCCCGCTTACCCTGGAAGAGGTGGGACAGAAGCTCAGAGAGACAGATGTTATTGTGCCCTATGGCAACTAAAGGTTCACGTTAGATTCGAAGGAGATAATAGTTATGAAAATATTACATGTATATCGTTCAGCGCCTTCAGAAGACACCAAAAAACTGGTTGCAATTGTCTCTGAAGGGAGAGAAACAGACAGTTTTGACCTTAACGTAGATACTCCTGACTATGACGCATTGGTCGACAAGGTAATGGCAGCGGACCAGACCATCTGCTGGTGGTAGGAGCAATAATTTCGGCTAACAACAAAAGGGGGCCTCTGCGTGGGGCCTCTTTTTGTTTCAATTTCCCAGGTGATGCAAAGCCGGGATAGTCATTGGACCTCCCCGTGGCACCCTTTATCTCTGTTATCATTCCCAACTACAACGGTGCGGAAACCATTGGCCGCTGCCTGGATGCTGCATTTAAATCAGGGTATACGGACTTTGAAGTAATAGTTGTTGATGATTTTTCTTGCGACAATTCCACAGCCATTATTGAAAAATATCCCTG
>JAWVYE010000101.1:0-6010 GCA_033722905.1 Desulfobulbales bacterium | reverse complement strand
TCCATGGGAGTCTTCAGGAGCACCATGGGAATCTTTGGGGGCACCATGGGAACCCTCTTCGCCATGGGTTTTAACCGACGGAATAAACGGCGGCGCACCTTCCGGCTTGTATTGCGGCATGGCAACCGCCACGTTGTCAGGTGTCACCCTGTCCACGAATTTCATCATGAAACCGGGGAATATACCGATCAGCACCGAGATGATAGCCGCAATCATGATCGGAATGACCATGGACAGCGGCGCCTCTTTAATGCCTTCATATTTTTCCCCCTTGGGCCGCTTGCCAAAAAAAGCCTTATAGGTGACCGGGGCAAAATAACCGACGTTTAATAATGTACTGGCGAGAAGCACCAGGAGAATGCCGATGTAATATGCCTCCATCTCCATGGCTCCCACCAGAAGCTTCCACTTGGTAACAAAGCCGGCCACCGGCGGCGCCCCTATCATGGATAACGAGGCAATGCCAAAGGCGGCAAAGGTAAAGGGCATGGTACGTCCCAGGCCGCTCATCTCGGAAATATTCTTTTTATGGCTGGCCACATAAATGGCCCCGGCACAGAAAAAGAGGGTGATCTTGGAAAAGGCGTGATTGGTGATATGGATGAGCCCGCCCTCGATTGCCGTCGGGGTGAGAAGCGCCACGCCGAGGATGATATAGGACAGCTGGCTTACCGTGGAATAGGCCAGCCTGGCCTTGAGGTTGTCCTTGGACAGCGCAATGATCGAGGCCATGAGGATGGTGAATGAAACAAAGTAGGCGGTCGGCACGCCAAGATTCAGGGAGCTCATGGTGTCCACCCCGAAGACGTAAAGCATGACGCGGGTCGTTGAAAAAACACCGACCTTGACGACTGCAACAGCATGGAGCAGGGCTGAGACAGGCGTCGGGGCGACCATGGCGCCTGGCAGCCAGTGATGGAAAGGCATGACACCGTTTTTGGCAAAACCGAAAATACAGCAGATATAGAGAATGGTCACCAGGGTGGAATTAACGCCCGGCGGGAAAACACCGGTACTGATATTGGTGGCAAAATCAAGGGTGCCGGTCAAAACATAGATCAGTATCATGGCCGGCAGGACAAAACCCTTGGCCGTTGTCGTCAGATACACAATGTACTTCCTGGCACCCATGTAGCCCTCGTCATCCTGGTGGTGGGCAACCAATGGGTAGGTGCAGACACTGACGATCTCATAAAAGAGATACAGGGTAAAGAGGTTATCGGCAAAGGCCACGCCGATGGCCCCGAACAGGGCCAGGGCAAAACAGGTGTTGAACCTCGTCTGGGCATGCTCATGGAGGCCGCGCATGTAGCCCATGGAATAAAACACGGCGATGATCCAGAGAAAAGAGGCGGCCAGGGCAAAGATCATGGAGAAAGCATCAACCCTGAAAGTAACGCTCACTCCCGGCAGGATATCAAAGACCGTGCACTTCAGCATTTTGCCGGCCAGGACATCGGGGACCATTGACGCAATGATTAAAAACATGACCACTGCAGCAACGGTTGACACCCCTTCGCGAAAGTTGGGGCGACGGCCTGTCATGCTAACCAGTATCGAACCGATCAGGGCGGCTAGAACTGCATACAGAGGTTTACACGAAGCAATTTCCATGACCTGTTTCCCTTATCCTCAATCTATCCTTTTAGATCGGCAACATCTTCAACATCGATGCTGCGGAAATCTCTATAGACGGCAATAATAATACTCATGGCAATTGCAGCTTCAGCCGCGGCAATGCCCATGATGAACAGGGTGAATATCTGCCCCACCGTCGGGTCAGGGGCCAGGAACCTGTTGAATGCCATAAAATTAATGGAGGCCCCGGCCAGGATCAACTCACCTGCGATCAGCATGCCGATCAGGGTCCGCCTGTGCACCAGGCCGTAAAAACCGATGGCAAAGAGCATGGCTGCGATGATGAGATAGGTTATGAGACTGTCGCCAAATGCCGGGATACTCATGACTCTCCTCCTGTACGGGTCCTGCCCTGGCGGGCCAGCACCAAAGCGCCGATAATTGCCACCAGCAGCACGATCGAGATGAGCTCAAACACCATGCTGTAGTTGGTCAGCAGCGCCCTGCCGACCTCCTCCAGAGACCCGTTATTTTCCCTGGCAACAGGCACCATCCAGACTGTTTTACCCGCCAGGGCCACCAGGCCCCAGAAGATTGTAATACCAAGGACAAAACTTAAGGGCCCGGTCAGGACATTGCCCTTTTCAGCCCCTGTTTCAGGTTTCGGGTCAGCCAGCATGATAGCAAAAACAATGGTGACACAAACGGCCCCCACGTAGATCAGCATCTCCATCAGGGCCACAAAAGGGCTGCGCAGATAGTAATAGAGGCCGGCAACACCAATACAGGTGATGGCAAGACCGGTGACCGCCCTGATCAGGCGTTCCGAATGGGTGGCTATCACAGCACCCAATATCGTGGTCACGACTATGAAAATGAATATCAGACTTGAGAGTCCTTCGGCTGAAAACAGAGGCACCATCAATTTGTTTCCTTTAACCTTTTGATAAGATCAAAAATAAAATCTTCCTTTCTCGGACTGGCGAGGTTGTACTCCTTTGAAAACCTGAGGGCTCCGAATTTACAGCTTTCAACACACTGACCGCAGAGGCTGCAGGTGGTAAAATTAAGGATATACTTGGTCACTACCTTGCCCTTGACGCCCTCGCGTTTTTCACCCTTGACAGTAATACAGCCTGAGGGGCAGCCCTTCTCGCACATGCCGCAGGCAACGCATTTGGGCTCGCCTGTCTCTTCATTGGGTATCAGTTCAATATGGCCGCGGTACCTGGGGGTCATTTCAACATGCTCCATCGGGTACTGCATGGTGACCACGGGCTTGAAAAAATATCTGCCGGTGATCCCAAGCCCGATGAAAAGGCTTTTTGTACCGCTGATCAATTCTTTAAAATAACCGCTCATAGTGTATAAACCTTTCTATTACAGCCAGGGAAAAATCTTAATCTGCAAAGCTGTCAGTATCAGGTTGAACAGCGAAATCGGGATCAACACTTTCCAGGAAAGGTTGAGCAATTCATAAAACTGGGTGCGCGGATAGGTCCAGCGGATCCAGATAACGGTAAATATTAGGGCATAAAGTTTGAGAAAGAACCAGAACATTCCCCAGAGAACACCCAGAAAGCCCCCGAAATTCAAGGGGATCGGTGCCTGCCAGCCGCCCAGGAAAAGTATGGCGGTCAGGGCGCAGCCGATGACTATATTGGCATACTCACCCATGAAAAAGACCCCGAACCCCATGCCCGGGTATTCCGTGTAGGCCCCGGCGATCAGCTCACTCTCCGCCTCGGCCATATCAAAGGGCGCCCGGTTGGTTTCCGCCAGGGAACAGACAAAGAAAATGAGAAAGGAAACCGGCATCAGCAGGCTTATATCGAGGCGGAAAAAGTGCCAGTGAAAAAACCAGCCGGCCTGTGACCTGATAATTTCATTCAGGTTCATGGAGTTGGTGACCATGACTATGGTAATTGTCGTTATCAGCATGGGGATTTCATAGGCCACGTTCTGGGAGACACAGCGGGCCCCGGCAATAACCGCGTATTTATTGGCCGAGCCCCAGCTGCCCAGCAAGAGGCCGAGCACGTTCACCGAGGCAAAGGCAAAGATCATCAGCAGGCCGATGTTTATGTCCCTGCCGACAAAGCTCTCGGAGAAGGGGATCACTAAAAAACTCATGATTGCCGGCACCATGACCATCAGAGGCGCAACCATGAAAAGAACGGGGTCTACACCCTTGGGCAGGAAAAGCTGCTTTGTCATGAGCTTGGCGCCGTCGGCAAGGGGCTGCAGCAGGCCATAGGGCCCGACCTCTTTGGGTCCTATGCGCCGCTGAATATGCCCTGCCCCCTTTCTCTCACACCAGACAAGATAGGCGGCGTTCAAGCCGGCAAAGCTCAAAACGAAAATAATAAAAAGGATAACTCTGAGAAGTTCAGGCATTGTTATCTTTTACGTCCTTTTCATTGTAGTTTATCTTAAGCGTCCCGCTGCTGTTGCAGCCAAACGGTAAATATTTACCTGTCTATCTCCGGTATTACCAGGTCAAGGCTTCCCATCAGAGCCAGAGCATCGGGAAGCAGCATACCTTTAGCGGCCTCTCCGAAAAGACTGAGGTTGGAGTAGGTCGGCGAACGGAGTTTCATGCGATAGGGGGTGTTTGTACCGTCACTGACGATGCGGATGCCAAAAGAGCCGCGTGCTGCCTCCACCGCGCAGTAATAGTCCCCCTTTTCCGGTTTGACCATCTTGACGGCTTTCTTGGGCTTTATCTCCCCCCCCGGCAGTTTGTCCAGGGCCTGCTCTATGATGCGCATGGACTGCTCTATCTCGTCCATGCGCACCATATAACGAGCCATGGAATCTCCTTCCTCATAAACCGGGATATCAAAATCAAATTCAGGATAGACTGAATAGGGTTCATGCTTGCGCACATCGAAATCAATCCCTGAACCACGGGCTACGGGGCCGGTGGCGCCATAACGGCGCGCCATATCCTTGGTAATGAAGCCGATATCTTTCAACCTCTTGATGAGAATAATGTTTTTGGTGACCAGGGCGTCATACATGGGCATCCTTTTGCGCAGCCGCTTGATAAACTCCCTTGTGCCGGCGATAAATGAATCATCAATATCGTTGTACACTCCACCGAAGCGGAAATAGCAATACGTCAGCCTCGACCCGGTAACAGATTCAAGCAGGTCAAGAATCTGCTCACGATCATCAAAGGCGTACAGCAGCGGCGTGAACCCGCCAAGGTCAAGGACAAAAGCTCCGAACCACAGAAGATGGCTGGAAATCCTGTTTAACTCAACGGTGATTACCCTTATATACTCTGCCCGTTCAGGAACCTCTATGCCGGCGGCCCGCTCAACCGTGGCAACATAGCCATGGTTATAGGACATGGCGGACAGGTAATCCATTCTGCCGCAGTTCGGCAGAAATTTGGCCCAGGTCCTGTTTTCTCCCATCTTTTCATGCATGCGGTGGATATACCCCAGGACCGGCTCCGCCTCGACGATATATTCACCGTCCATCTCCAGTTTGACGCGGAGGACGCCATGGGTGGCCGGATGCTGCGGCCCCAGGTTAAGTGTAAAGGTTTCCTGGTTGACGTCTCGCTGTAGTAATCCCTTCATGCTTTAAAATCCTTCAGCAGTGGATGAAAGTCGGCATCCTCAGGAAGCAGGAGCGGCGAGAGATCCGGGTGGCCGATAAATTTGATGCCGAAAAAATCATGGGCTTCTCTCTCGTGCCAGTTTGCGCCCTGATATATATGTGAAATTGTCGGTATTTCAGGATTATCCCGGTCTGTTGTGGTGCGGATTACAATTCTGCAGAGCTCGTCAAAATGATTGAAATCATAGACGGCTTCCAACTGCTGCTCGTCAATCCAGTCCACGCCTGTTATGGATTCAATAAAAAAGTTTTCCCGCAAGAGAATTTCTGCTGCCTCAGGTACTTTTGCCGGGGACAGATCCACATCCAGGTGGTAGCCTTTGGCAGCGTAATCCGTTTCTTTGGGGCCGGGCGCGGGCGCAGCTTCAGGCTCTTCTCCCTCATCCCCTTGAGCTTCCTCCTGTTGCGGCCCGGTCTCTGCTGCCGGGCCGGCCTCCTCAGGCTGAACATCTTCGGCACCGGCAGCTTCGGCAGCAGCTTCATCAGGCAAAACTTCAGCTGCAACCGGTTCAGGGGCCTGCTCAATATCTTCGTAAAGGCGGCTTAAAGCCTCTTTCATTTTAGCCAGCAACATTATTATTTGGCCTCCACCCGCGGCCATCTCCTGTGACCGGTGACCTTTTCTTCCAGTTCCAGAATACCTTCAATAAGCGCCTCCGGTCTTGGCGGGCAGCCCGGGATATATATATCGACCGGCAGAAATTTATCCGCTCCCTCAACAATGCCGTATTGTCCTTCAAACACAAAGGGCCCCCCTGAAATTGCACAGTTCCCCATGGCTATTACCCATTTGGGTTCC
>JAWVYE010000100.1:0-6019 GCA_033722905.1 Desulfobulbales bacterium | reverse complement strand
TTATCTCCGGACAGATATTTATGCGGTGTGATCCTCCTGGCTGGCTGCGCCGTAAAGATAAATTGTCATCTTACCGGTAGGGTTTTTTACAACCATTGAATATGTAAAAAATTTGCAACAAAGTTTCTGTAATATCCCCCGCTGAATATTTGCCTGTCCTGCTGAATTCTTCTTGATTTCAAACAACATGTTTATCATACTGTCATATATTCAAACCCCAAATATACTTATTCAAGGGAGGACACTATCATGTTGTTTTTGCTGCAAAGACTTCTCATTGTCCTGTTAACCTGCTCCCTGTTCTACGGTTGCGCTGTTAATCCGGTAACCGGCAAAAATGAGCTTTCCCTGATCTCGGAAAGCCAGGAAATCAGTATCGGCGAAAAAAATTACATTCCCAGCAGACAGATGCAGGGCGGCGATTACACGGTCAATCCGAAATTATCAAAATATGTCAATAAGGTAGGACAGAAACTAGCCGCTGTAAGCGACCGTAAACTTCCTTATGAGTTTACGGTCCTTAACAATTCAACCCCGAATGCCTGGGCATTGCCTGGCGGCAAAATTGCTGTCAACAGGGGTCTTTTGCTGGAATTAAAAAGTGAAGCCGAGCTTGCTGCTGTCCTTGGCCATGAAATCGTCCATGCGGCCGCCAAACACGGGGCCCAGGGGATGCAGCGAGGTATGCTGCTGCAGGGCGCCCTCATCGCCACAAGTGTGGTTGCCCAAAATCATGAGTACGCAAATATTATTGTGGGAGGGGCACAGGTTGCCGCAGGGCTGGTCCATACAAAATATGGTCGTGACGATGAATTGGAGGCTGATTATTACGGCATGAATTATATGTCGCGGGCAGGCTATGATCCCATGGCTGCCATCGGCCTGCAGGAAACATTTATCCGCTTGAACGAAAGCAGGTCACAAAACTGGCTGGCCGGGCTTTTTTCAACCCATCCACCATCCAGAGCCAGAGTAGAAGCCAATAAAAAAACTGCGGCAACTCTGCCGCAAGGTGGTCTCATCGGCACTGATATCTATCAAAACAATATTGCCTCCCTGGTAGAGGACAAAGAAGGCTATGAAAGTTATGTTAAGGGCCGCGAAGCGCTTCAGAAAGGCGATGTAAGGGCAGCTGCCTCTTTTGCCCGGGCCGCCCTTGATGTTGAACCCAGAGAAGGACACTTTCATGCCCTGCAGGGAGATATTAATTTAAAGGAGAAACGCTATGATAGGGCTCTGGCGGATTATAACAGGGCGATAGATCTAAACAGGAACTATTTTTATTATTATCTGCAGCGCGGCTTGACAAAAAAGAAGTTGAACATGAACCAGGAGGCACATGATGACTTACAGGCCAGTACCAGACTTCTGCCAACAGCGGTTGCCTACAACAGTCTGGGAGAGTTGGAACTGGCAGCAGGCTCACCCCAGCGGGCAAGGCGTTACTTTCAGGAAGCTGCCGGGGCGGATTCTCCTGCAGGAAGAGCGGCGCAACTGTCCATTCTGCGGCTTGACTTTCCCCAAAACGCCGGAAACTACATAAAAATACAGGTCGGGCTTAACAGGCAGGGATATGTGTTAGCGCAAATTAACAACAACGCCCCGCTGGATGTAAGAGATATTAAGCTCTACATTGAATACCCGGACTCATCAGGTCGCAGAAGACAGACCCAGAGAGTGATTTCGGGAATCTTACCTGCAGGAAAGTCGTACACGACAAACCTTAAACTTGGGCCTTATGCAAATGTGGCAGCGCTCAACTCGATTCGCATCCGGATAGTTGACGCTGGGCTCGTGGAAAGATAACATGGAGATTACAAAATGAAAATTCTCATTCCCTTTTATTCTCTTTATGGTCATGTCTACACAATGGCCAAGGCTGTTGCCGAAGGTGTGGGCCAGGTTGATGGAGCCGAAGCGGTACTTCGCAGGGTGCCTGAAACACTTTCCTCCGAAGTAATTGAAAAGATGGGAGCGACTGAAGCCCAGAAAGCTTTTAAAGACATACCTGTCTGCACCGTTGATGAGCTTGCCCAGGCAGATGCCATAATTTTCGGGACCCCGACCCGTTTCGGGAATATGTGCGGTCAGATGCGGCAGTTTCTCGATGCCACCGGCAAATTATGGCAATCAGGCGGCCTGGTCGGCAAGGTGGCAAGCGTCTTTGTGAGCACCGCGACACAGCATGGAGGCCAGGAAACCACACTGACTTCATTCCATATCACCCTGTTCCATCATGGTATGATAGTTGTCGGACTGCCATATGCTTTTCAAGGTCAGATGCGCCTGGACGAAATCACCGGGGGATCTCCTTATGGTGCGACGACAATAGCTGGTCCTGGGGGCGAACGGCAGCCGAGCGCCAATGAACTTGATGGTGCCCGTTTTCAGGGAAATCATGTTGCGACAATTGCCGGAAAGCTTACGGCTTAATGTGAAATTTTAAATAAGGGAAAGGTACCATGGCAGATATCATGAAGGTCATCCTGGACAGAAGAAGTATTCGCCGTTACCATGAGAAGGACATCCCGAATGATTTGCTGAACAAGCTTTTTGAGGCAGTGCGCTGGGCACCATCCTGGGCCAACTCCCAGTGCTGGCATTTGGTGGTTATCAAAGATATTGCGATTAAGAAAAAAATCCAGCAATGCATCTCCTCGCGAAATCCCTCGTCACTGGCAATTGTCAGTGCACCTGTCCTCCTCGTTGTTTGCGGCCAATTAAAAAAATCAGGTTATTACAACAATGACTATCCGACCAAGTTCGGTGACTGGTTCATGTATGATCTGGGACTGGCCACCCAGAACCTTTGCCTGGCCGCCCACGATGCCGGTCTGGGTACGGTGATCGTCGGTTTGTTTGATCATGATAAGGTTGGCGATATCATAAACCTGCCGGCTGACCACGAGGCCCTTGTTCTTATCCCTCTCGGCTATCCGGATCATGAACCATCCCCGCCCAAACGCCGTGAACAGCAGGAATTTGTTCATTACGACACGTTTTAGTGCTCGCTTCTAGTTCTGGTTATGTTGACGTGGAGATGTATTATTTTCAGAAATGATAATAAGGCCAGAGAAACTCAACCAGGATTATGGACATGAAGGCCATTACACCAACGGGCACCAGGACATTTTGCGTATGATAGTTGAAGTCGATCATGCGCAGAGCCCAGCAGGATGAACCTAAAATAAAAACAAGGGCCACCAGCAACAGATAACCATTGTCCCGCATGAGGTTATTTCCCAGTGCTGCATAAAAAACCAGATTGAGTATGGCCAGAAAGGTGATTAAAAACTGACTGGTCCGGACCAGCACCTTGCTTACGGCATAAGTAACTTTATAGAGTCCCAAATTTTCAAACATTATGGCAGAGATGACCAGAGCAGAGGAGCCGAAGATTCCCGTCACCAGGAAGAATGTCTTGTTCCGGGCGATAAAATTTACAACAAATTCATAGGAAATAATATCCTCAACACCATATATCCAGTGGTTCAGGATAATGATAAGCGCAGTTAAGGCAAAATCTTTTATAAAGCCACCCATGGCAATTTACTTCCGAGAGTTAACAGGTTAAACCCATGCGGACAGGTTTTTTGTGAAACTCAGGAATAATCCTCCAGAAATCCAATGGCCCGGTCGATTTTATGAATATATGCGAATCCCTGACCCTTTTTGTCCAACTTGCCTGCCTTGATTATGGCTTCAAATACCGCATCGGTCTGGCTGTCTTTTGTAACAATCAGAATAATTTCTTTTTCCGGAACAATCAGCTTTGACAGGACCCCAAGTTTTTGGCGTACACCGGTACCACGCCCGTAGTAATAGGTTGCCCCGGGTGCTCCGGCTTTAAGTGCAGCATCCACTACCTTTTCAGCCCTTCCCCTCTGGACGATACAGGTGATTTGACTCAGATCATTCATGACAATGTGCTCCTCGGTGCTTCAACCGTCTGAAATAATTTGTTTGAAATTACAGTGACAGAAAGCCTTGTTGTTTAAAGCAAAGCAAGAATTATGCCTGTTGCCAACCATGCAGCGTTCAACGGGCAATACAAATTTAAATATATCAGCATTTTAAAGATATTAATACTAAAAAATTCTCAATTTTGAAATTGTTACACCATGTCTTATCTGGTAAAATATAATTTATCTGTACTAAAAAATTATCGTGATGCGTTTATGTAACCGCCCATGGTGTAGTAATTCATTCATTGAAGGATGAAGCCTGTATGATCATTTATGATCTGGCATGTATTTGCGGCGCCATATTCGAAGGCTGGTTTCAGGATCGGAATGATTTTGAAAAGCAGCTGCATGCCTCCTATATCGTCTGCCCACATTGCCACAGCAGGGAGATAAGAAAAATTCTCTCACCCACTCGGTACCAGTCTTCAAGCAGGGCAGGGGATACTTCTGCAGAGGGGGAGGCAAAGGTGTCTGTCTCACCGGCAGATGCTGAAAGAGCTTTAAAAACACTGCAGAAATTTGTTGAAGAAAACTTTGAGGATGTTGGAACAGAACTGGCAAGGGAAGCTCTCAAAATTCATTACCGCGTTTCCGAACCCCGGAATATAAGAGGTGTTGCCACAGAGTCTGAAGAAAAGAAATTGCTGCAGGAGGGTATCAACCTCCTGAAAATACACATACCGGCCAAAAACGGTAAGGCAAACTGATCAATCTCATCTTGACGGCAGCGTGTATTTTTACCCTTGTTCAATTGTCTGCATGCTTAATCTCTTTGAATTGCTTCAACCTGAAATAGGTCTCCCTTTCCCGTTCCCCCAGATACTGGTTGATTGACTTAATCTGTTTTTTTAATTTCGGCAGGAGACGCTCCTCAAGGACCCTGACCCTTCTTGTCGTCTGGATGATTTCCCTGCTCAGGCGTTGCATTTTATTGTCATATTCCGCAATATCAAGGATGACATCAACAATTTTTTCAAACCGCCAGGCAGCTTCTTCCAGAACCGGAGGAGTTGATCGAATATCGTAATTTCTTTCATTTATCTTACGTACAGCTGATTCACGCTGAGAAATCTCCTTATATTCAAGGCCCCACAGTTTCTTGGTTGATATTTCCACCCCGAATTCCCGGTATGACACTTTGCTGATCGAATCAATTACAGTTTCACCTGCAAGACCAATACTGAAAAGCAGTTCGACTATGCCTTCGCCATATAATTGCCGAATGGTTTTGCGTGATTCAAGATACGGTGTTGAGGTTCGCAAAAATTCAATGATAAGTGCCTGGCGCCTTGATTTGAGAATACCTATGGAATTGGCAACAGAAAAGGATTTTTCCTTGAGATTCAGGAGGTTGGTCCTTGTCGGATGGATCATGAATTTATTCCTCCTGCTCTTTTTTCAACCCGGGCGTCATAAGATTGAATTTCTCCAGGATATCAAGACCGCTTGCAAGCGTATCCGAGATTGAGCGTGTCTGTGTTCCCTGGTGGATAAATTTTTTTTCAAACTGAGATGCAAAATCAAGCAGCAACTGGTCAGTTTCCGCCATACCTTCTCTGCCGACAATGGCTTCAAGCTTTTTCAGTTCTCTGCCCCTGGCATAGTTTTTATACAGCTGGTTTGCCAGTTCCCTGTGATCCCCCCTGGTATACCCTGTTCCTATTCCTTTCTGCATAAGCCTTGAAAGACTGGGAAGCACATCAATCGGAGGAAAAATTCCATTCTGGTGTAATTCGCGGCTTAAGACAATCTGGCCCTCAGTAATATACCCTGTCAGGTCTGGAATGGGGTGAGTGATATCATCTTCGGGCATAGTAATAACCGGGATCATGGTTATGGAACCCGCTGAATCCCTGATCCGGCCTGCCCGCTCATAAAGGGAAGCAAGATCCGAATACATGTAGCCGGGATACCCACGGCGTCCGGGAAGTTCTTTCCGGGCATTGGATATTTCCCGCAGGGCGTCACAGTAGTTGGTCATGTCCGTCACCAGCACCAGAATGTCCATATCGTGGTCAAAAGCCAGGTATTCAGCCACTGTTAAAGCAAAACGG
>JAWVYE010000099.1:0-6060 GCA_033722905.1 Desulfobulbales bacterium | reverse complement strand
GGAAAAATTTGCCGGCCTGATGGAAAAGATAACAAAACTGATTGAAAAACAGGAAACGCCAAACTAGCTTACAGCTATGGAACAAAAAAAGTGCATTGAATGCGACCCTCAGGCTGAGGAAATTAATAAGGCTTTCAGCTTCCTTGATTCCGAGGAAGTGGAGGAACTCTGTCCCTTTCTGGAATTAAGGGAATGGCAAGCAAATAATATTGTCATGCAGGAGGGTGATATTGAGGATTATATGGGCTTTGTTATCAAGGGAAAGCTGGCGGTTAAGAAAGAGACCGATTACTGGGGCAAGCAGATCGTCATTGCAATTCTCGACAAGGGATCCATGGTCGGTGAAGGAGCGTTAATAGACCAGGCACCTCGTTCCAATACTATCCTGGCCATGGAGAACAGTAAGCTGCTTGTCCTGACAGCCAGGAAAATGGAAGACCTGATTTTGAATAAACCCATGCTGGCAATCAAGCTTATGAAATATATGCTCCATATCATAAGCCTGCGCTTGCGAAAGGCAGGAGACCGTATTTCCGAACTGCTGTAAAATTTCTGTTTCACTCAAACTATATCATCCCGGTTTTTACAGGTGTGAATCAGCTCCCTGCAAGAAAAACATCTGCCATGCAATTAACAGTAGGGAATAAAAAAAAGGTCAGGTTTCGCAGGGTATCCAAGGCCAGGATTTTTGACGGCCACCCTTTGAAAGTGAGTGTTAATGCCGTCACTGTAATGGTAATGGCATATTTGCTGATAACAGCCGCTGTTTCCCTGTTTTTTTCATACCTCCACGATGGGGACTATTCTCTGGTTCTCTGGACCCTTCTTCCTGGAGCGCTGCTGGGTTATTTTTTGCTTGTTCTGGAGCGCTTATCAGGCCTGTTGAAAGAATATATGTTCCTGCAGATGGGGAAACTCCTAACAGCTTTTTTATTGTTTTTTATTCATACAATAGGTTATCTCACCCTCTCTTCGGTTATCGTAAGTTATCCTCTCAGCCTGTTAATGGGAAAGTCATGGGGTATGGCCGGGGAGTATAGTCTTTTTTCTGCGAATTTTTTTATTTTGCTGGGGCTGTTGAGCTGGTTAAGGAATATCAGGACGCCGCCATACCGCTGCATTTGATTATTAACCGGGGGCAGGAAACTTTTTTCAGCCTCTGGTTTACTTCATCAGCCATACCTTATAACTGTTTTTTTTCTTAATAATTTCAATAGAATATTTTTTTATAATCAAATGGTTGCGTCCAAGACAGATACTCGCAGGAGGGGCGGCGCCGGGGGAATTGGCCAAAACAGCATCATCCTGGGGCGGAAAAACCTTATAAGTTCTGATTAATAGCGGTTTAACAGGAAAATTGACTTGACAACCAGAGATAATTTTTTATAGTCTCCGCTGTTTAGTATTGGTCAAGTGTGAAGTAGTTTTATTATCTGAGTTCAGCAGTATTTCACAAAATATAATGTAGAGAAAAAGTATTTATATATCAGGAGGATAAAAAGTGGCATTACCTAAACGCAGACATTCTTATTCAAGAACAAGGAAAAGACGTTCCCATGATGCGTTGACTCCAGCATCTGTTTCAAACTGCCCAAAATGTGGTGAGCCTAAGCTTTCGCACAGGCTCTGCGGTGGCTGTGGTACCTATAAGGGCAGAACAGTGATTAAGCTTGAAGAAGAGCTGGAGTAAAACGTGACATTGCGTATTGCCCTGGATGCCATGGGCGGCGAGCTGGGCCCGGAGGAGATGGTTGCCGGGGCGATACAGGCTGTTAATGAGTCTGATCTTGATGTAAAACTCATCGGCGATAAAGCTATTCTTAACAGAATTTTACAGCAATATCCTCATTCCTCATCAAGGCTGCATATCGTTCATGCTTCACAAACAGTTTCCATGGATGAGTCGCCCTTTGAGGCAATCCGTAAAAAGAAGGACTCATCCATCAGCAGAGCCTTCGATCTTGTCAAGAATGGTGAAGCTGACGCTGTTGTCAGCGCCGGAAATTCAGGAGCAACAATGGCTTCAGCCATCAGGTCGCTGGGACGGTTGGAAAAGATCTCAAGGCCTGGAATTGCCAGTATATTCCCAACCCTGAAAAAACCTCTTGTCATGATGGATGTCGGCGCTAATGTTGACTGCCGTCCACAACATTTATTTCAGTTTGGTGTTATGGGTTCGGCATTTTCAGACAACCTTTTCCAGATCAAGAAGCCAAGCGTCGGCTTGCTCAGTATAGGAGAAGAAGGCGGCAAAGGAAATGTTCTGGTCAAGAGCGCCCATGAGCTTTTTAGAAAGAGTTCCCTGAACTTTATTGGTAACGTGGAAGGCAGGGATATTTTCCAGGGTGATGTAGACGTTATTGTCTGTGACGGATTTGTCGGCAATGTATGTTTGAAAGTCAGCGAGGGCCTGGCGGAAGCAATAATTTCCATGCTGCGCACTGAAATGTCCAAGAGTTTCACGGCAAAAATGGGGTATCTGCTGGCCAAAAAGGCTTTCAACAACTTCAGTAAAAGGGTTGATTATGCTGAATACGGTGGCGCACCCCTGCTGGGCATGAACGGTACAGGGATTGTCTGCCATGGGCGTTCCAATGCCAAGGCCATTAAAAATGCCATCAAGGTTGCAGCCGAAATGATGCGCAGCAAGGTTAATGACCATATCATTCAGCTTTTGTCAGAATCTGATCAGATGCCTGTCGAAGGAGGGAAAAAAACTGCCGCCGCAGAAAGAAATCCGGAGGAAGATGAATGACCGCCAGGGCAACCATTATCGGAACCGGTTCTTATCTGCCGAAGAGAATCCTGACCAACAAGGAATTGGAAAAGATCGTAGAAACCAGTGATGAATGGATTACCACCCGTACCGGAATCAGGACCCGGAGAATAGCCGGTGCCGGTGAAGAAACTTCAATAATGGCGACCAGGGCGGCAGCCGGGGCAATGAAGATGGCTGGTATCGCAGCCTCTGAACTGGATATGATTATCGTCGGCACGATTACTGCTGAAATGGTGATGCCCTCTTGTGCCTGTCTGGTGCAGAAAGAAATTGGTGCAGAGAATGCCTTTGCCTTTGATGTCAGCGCTGCCTGTTCAGGTTTTGTTTATGCCCTGGAGATTGCCGACAGGTATGTGAAAAATGATCCGGACATTAAGGTTCTTGTCATAGGAGCTGAGACGCTTTCGGCCCGGGTGGACTGGCAGGACCGCAACACCTGTGTCCTGTTCGGCGATGGGGCAGGTGCATGTATAGTAACCGGCTCCAATTCCGAAGAGGGACTGCTTGACAGCAAACTTTACAGTGATGGACGCCTCTGGCAGCTGTTGAGCCTGGATGGTGTTCCCCGGCGTTACTGTCCTGTTGTCGACTATGGCGCAGTTCCTGATCGTAACAGTTTTTGTGATGGTTCGGCATTCAATATGGTCGGCAAAGATGTTTTTAAGTATGCAGTCCGTGAGATGGGCGATGCCGTTGAACAATTGCTCAACAGGAGTGGAGTTGGTGTCGATGCCATTGATCTTCTCATCCCCCACCAGGCAAATATCAGAATTCTTAAAAGTTTGGCTGAAAGAGTCAATCTTTCATTTGAGAAGGTTTTTACCACTATCCAAAAGTATGGGAATTCATCTGCCGCCAGTCTTCCCATTGCCCTTGATGAGGCAAACCGCACAGGACAGCTGCAAAAAGGTGATCTCCTGTTATTCAGTGTTTTCGGGGGCGGTTTTACCTGGGGTGTCATGCTTTGGCGCTGGTAAGGCATTGCCGGACCCGAAGATTTTTTCTTTTTGGGCTTGCCTGCAAGGTGTGGAAGAGGGTATAGATTTTGGTTATTTCTGCTTTCTTAAAAAATGAGGAGTCTTGCAAACAAGGGAGAGAACCGTGGACTATTTCTTGACTGAAGAACAACAGATGATTGTCGATATTGCTCGTCAGATAACTGATGAGAAAATTATTCCACAGCGGGCCGAACTGGATGAAAAAGAAGAGTATGCCACAGAAATTCTCAATGAAATTGCCCAGGCGGATCTTATGGGTCTCTATATCCCCGAAAAATATGGCGGCTTTGGTGGCGGCGGTTTTGAGATAGTTCTGGCGTTGGAGCAATTTGGGCGCGGCTGTGTGGCAATTGCGACAAGTTTTGCCGCCAGCGCCCTGGGGGCTTATCCGATTTTATTGTCCGGCAGTGAAGAAATGAAGCAGAAATATCTGCCGGATGTTGCAAGCGGCAAAAGAAAAGCCGCTTTTGCGCTTACAGAGGCTAACGCCGGCAGTGATGCTTCCGGGATCCAGACAACTGCTGTGCTTGATGGGGACGAATGGGTGCTGAACGGCACCAAGCAGTGGATAACCAATGCCGGTGAGGCGCAAGTCTACTCAGTAGTTGCTATCACCGATAAGAACAAGGGGGCGAGAGGGGCTTCCATGTTCGTGGTTGAGGACACTGACCCCGGATTTTCCTGTGGGCCGAAAGAGAAAAAAATGGGTATCCGGGCTTCTGCAACCTGTGAACTGATTTTTAAAGATTGCCGCATTCCCAAAGATCGTCTGATAGGCCGGCAGGGTATGGGTTTTATCACAGTCATGAAAACACTGGATCTGTCCCGGCCCGGAATTGCCATTCTTGGAGTGGGCCTGGGGCAGGCAGCGCTTGATGAGGCAGTTATTTATGCCAAGCAGCGCGTTCAGTTCGGGAAACCGATAATATCTTTCCAGGCTGTGCAACATATGCTGGCTGATATGGCCATATCAGTTGAGGCGTCCCGAGCCCTGGTCTATGCCGCTGCAAAGCATATTGCCCAACACCCAAAGGACATGTCGAAAGCCTCTTCCATGTGTAAGGTATTTGCAACAGACATGGCAATGAAAGTCACCACCGATGCCGTGCAGGTTCTGGGCGGCTATGGCTACATGCGTGATTATCCGGTGGAAAAAATGATGCGTGATGCCAAGATACTCCAGATATATGAAGGGACAAACCAGATCCAGAGAAACGTTATAGGGCAGGAGTTAAACAAGGAATATACCTGAAATGAAAATAATAGTGTGTATCAAACAGGTGCCTGATGCCAAAGATGTTCGCCTGGACCCGAAAACAAACACCATGGCCCGCGAGGGGGTCGAATCAATTATGAACCCCTTTGACAGGCATGCTCTGGAGGAGGCTGTCCGCCTTAAGGAATTACATGGCGGCACGGTAACCGTTGTCAGCATGGGACCGCCGCAGGCTGAAGAGGTGCTGCGGGAAGCAGTATCATGCGGTGCGGATGCGGCGGTGCTTGTTTCCGACCGCGCATTTGCCGGAGCGGATACATGGGCTACCACCTATACTCTGGCTAAGGCCATTGAGAAACTGGATGGTTTTGACCTTGTTCTCTGCGGCAAACAGGCCATTGACGGGGATACGGCCCAGGTCGGGCCGGGACTGGCCAGGCGGCTCAATATCCCCTATGTCAGCTATGTCCGTAAAATAACCGGCGTTGAAAACGGGGTCATCGCTTTGCACCGTTTGATGGATGACGGCTACGATGAAGTGGAAATGCCGTTGCCGGGCCTTTTGACCGTGGTCAAAGAGATAAATGATCCCCGGGTTCCATCCTTGAAGGGTAAGATGAAGGCCAAGAGCTTGAGCATTGCTGTTCTGAATGCCGAGGGAATTGAAGCTGATCCTGACAGTATCGGGCTCCCGGGTTCCACCACACAGGTTGTAAAAGTCTTTGCGCCTCATTTTAAAGGTGAGAGGGCGATGCTGGAAGGTACTGTAGATGAACAGGTTGAGCAACTGGCAAACATACTTGAACCGTATATATAATTATGCTGCGAATTGATATAGAGGCCTGTATAGGCTGCGGGGTCTGTGAAGAGGTGTGTACCTATGATGCCATTGCCGTTGTAGATGGTGTTGCCGCAGTCAATGAAAAATGCACGCTTTGTGGGGCATGCGTCGACAGTTGTGAAGTCGAGGCCCTGAGCATTGAGGTTACAGAGAAAGCCGTCCAGGCCGACCTGGCCGCCTGGTCCGGCATTATGATATTTGCAGAATACAGGCATGGGAAAGTGGC
>JAWVYE010000098.1:0-6080 GCA_033722905.1 Desulfobulbales bacterium | reverse complement strand
TACCATAGGGCATGATGTGGAATTAAAAGACTGCCAGGTTGGCGACAATGCGGTAATAGGCCCATTTTCACATCTTGCATCGGCCAGAGTTCAGAACAATGAAATTGTAGCGCCGCATACCGGCCTGCTGAAGAATTGATTCCCGCAGCCATTTCATTTTTTACAAGCAAATTTATATTCATACTTTAATACATAAATTTACAAGCAAATTTATAAACATTTACAAGCAAATTTTAATAGATAAATTTACAAGCAAATCTTTGCTATTTCTGCTAGATGGTTTACTGATTCCGTGCATTAGCTTATGGTGCAATAATGTTAAAGATAAACGAACAGACAATACCCTTTCAGGCAGGAACCAGGGTCAAAGACCTTGTTGACATCTACAAGCCCGGAGCAGACCTTTTCATTGTCAACGGCTATCCTGTTTCTCCTGAAACAGTCCTTGCGGACGGTGATATCTGCTGCCTGATCAAGCGCGGTGAGAACCCGACGGCAGAAGAAATGCAAAGTCTTTTGGTGGCCCGCCATACTCCAGGTGTTCATGAGGTTGTCAAGAAAGCTAAGGTCGGCATCATGGGACTTGGCGGCCTGGGAACCGTGGTTGCCGGTGCCCTGGCCCGCATTGGGGTCGGCAAGCTTATCCTGGCTGATTTTGATGTGGTGGAGCCCAGCAATCTGAACCGGCAGCAATACTCCATTTCACAGATAGGTTTGCGGAAGACAAAAGCCCTGAAAGAAAACCTTCTGCAGATGAACCCTTACATCATTATTGAAACAGTGGACGGTCGCTTAACGGAAGAATCTATCCCGGAGGTATTCAAGGGTGTTGATGTACTGGTGGAATGTTTGGACGATCCGGTTATAAAGGCTGCTGCTCTCAGAGCGGCATTGACTCATATGCCCGGCATCGGGTATGTAGGTGCATCCGGTCTTGCCGGGTTCGGCGACAATAATATTATCAGGACTGAAAAAATCCATGACAATGTTTATATTATAGGGGACGGTACTTCTGCTGCAGGTCCGGGTCATGGTCTCATGGCCCCAAGAGTGGGAATTGCCGCACACCACCAGGCAAACCAGATATTGCGCATCCTGCTCGCACAAGATTAAACTTATCTACTCTGTAAGGTATAACATGAAAATCACGTGTAACGGTGAAACAAAAGAAATAACCTCAGACACAACGCTGGTATCATTTATCAGGGACATGAAGCTTAACCCTGACACAGTGGTTGCAGAATGTGACGGCAGAATAATCCAAAGGGCTGAATACGACACCCTGATTTTGCAGGAGGGAAATGTTCTTGAATTAATCCGCTTTGTCGGTGGGGGATGAGATGCTGAAAATTGCCGATAAAACATTCCGCTCCCGCCTCTTTCTCGGAACCGGGAAGTTCTCTTCAGCAGAGACCCTGCAAAAAACCATAGAGGCTTCCGGCAGCGAAATGATCACCGTTGCCCTGCGGCGCGTAGATCTCAATGATCCTGCCGATGATATCATGAATGTCCTCGACAGGGAGAAATATCTCTTTCTGCCGAACACCTCCGGGGCCAGAGACGCCAAAGAGGCGGTACGCCTGGCCAAACTTGCCCGTGCTGCAGGAAGCGGCGACTGGCTGAAACTGGAAGTAACCCCGGATCCCCGCACCCTCCTGCCGGACCCGGTTGAGACCCTCAAAGCTACAGAAGAACTGGTGCAGGAGGGTTTTATTGTCCTGCCCTATATTAATGCCGATCCCATTCTGGCGTTGCGGCTGCAGGATGCCGGTGCCGCTGCAGTCATGCCGCTTGGCGCACCAATCGGCACCAACCTGGGCCTTATTACAAAATTCCAGGTTGAGATCATCATTGATCAGGCCCGGGTCCCGGTGGTGGTCGACGCCGGCCTCGGCTCCCCTTCCGATGCAGCCCTGGCCATGGAAATCGGCGCAGATGCCGTCCTGGTCAATACAGCCATCTCGATTGCCGGTGATCCGCCCAAAATGGCTGCTGCTTTTGCCCGGGCCGTAGAGGCAGGCCGGGATGCCTTTGAGGCAGGTCTCGGCAAAAAGAGTACCGAGGCTTCTGCCTCCTCTCCCGTCACCGGCCTTGATTTTATCAAGGACTGAATAGATGTTTTTCGCTATTGTTTTTATGCCCGCATGGGTGAAAAGAAGCATGCGGTCGGGTATTTTTACCTAATTTTGATCTGTTACCAGGCCTTATTACCGCCCAAGATATTTTTTTGGATTGTTCAATGTTTACTGTTCCACCGTTTAACTTACTCCAGCAGGAGATTGCTTCCGCAGGTGCAGAAGATGTGCAGCGCAGCCTCAATACCGGGCATTTGACTCCCGGCAACCTCGCTGCCCTTCTCTCCCCTGCTGCTGACAACTTTCTGGCAGCTATGACCGAACGTTCGGCTGAAATTACAGCCCTGCGTTTCGGCCGGACCACCCAGATATATGCGCCATTGTATATTTCCAGTTTTTGCACCAATTGTTGCAGCTACTGCGGTTTTTCAGCTGATAATAAAATCGAGCGCCGGATTCTCACCCTTGCGGAAGCAGAGGCAGAGGCTATGGTCCTGCACCGGCGCGGCTTCAACCACATTCTTCTTGTTTCAGGTGAAGCCCCGGCTAAAATCGGTGTCAGCTATCTTGAAAAACTAGCTCTGCGTTTGCGCCACCTTTTTGCGGCTGTTTCCATAGAGGTTCAGCCCCTCGCCACTGAAGAATATGCCAGGCTTTTTAACGCCGGCATTACCGGGGTTGCCATTTATCAGGAAACCTATGACAGAGAAACTTACAAAAAGGTGCATCTAAGCGGCCTGAAACGCGACTTTGATCACCGGCTTGACACCCCTGCCAGGGTGGCTGCCGGCGGCATGCGGGAAGTGGGGATAGGAGCTCTTCTGGGGCTTTCTGATTGGCGGGCCGAAGGGCTTGCCCTGGGACTGCACCTGGCCTGGCTGCGAAAACATTTCTGGCGTACCGCCCTCACTGTTTCTTTTCCGAGACTTCGGCCTGCTGCAGGCGAATTTCAGCCCCTGCACGAAGTAACAGAAAGAGACTTGACCCATCTTATATTTGCCCTCAGAATTTTTGATCCTGATGTGGGTATAATACTCTCTACCCGCGAAGAAGCCCGCTACCGCAACGGTATGATCGGGCTCGGCCCCACCCGCTACTCTGCTGGTTCCTGCACCGTGCCCGGCGGGTATTCGAATCCGGAGATTAGCGGCGAACAGTTTGCCATCGGAGACCACCGCTCCATTAAAGAGGTGTGCGCCGCCATCAGACTCAAGGGCTTCGACCCTGTCCGCAAGGACTGGGACGCAGGTTTTCAGACCTAAAAACATTAACACCATTTTATAACCGAACTGCAGTCTTTACTGCTGCTCCCTGCTGCCAGTCAATACACCTGCCTGTTTCACCTCCGCGAAACAGACTTATCTTTCTGAAATTACACTTGGTTTTTTTTTTATTTTATAGTAAAAAGTCTGGACGTTTTTCTTGCCAAGGGTGCCACCTTGTGGTACAAATTTTACATTACGTGACTAACAAAACTGTTTTATACAGTCTTGTTATTTAAATAAAAAACTCATGGCTTCTGCTGCTTATTACAGAAACATAATATGCAGAAATAACATTGAACCATTCCACATTCCAGGGCCCAATGGAGAAAAGAGACCTTAAAAGAATCCCCGTCAATTTAGACGCATCCCTTCATTTCAATGGTATACGTTGTGATGCCTTCATCGGCAATATATCAGAGAACGGCTTATACACTGTTCTAACGAATCCTGCCGACGACGGCTTACACGGCAGGGAGGAAACCGATGTCCTGCTGAGTTTTAACAGTCCCTCCGGTGAACTCATAAAATTGCATTGCAGAAAAAAATGGTCCGTAAAACCTTCAGGTCAAAACCGGACAACAAGGGTGGGGTTGGAGCTTCTCAATGCCCAACCGGAGTACACGTCTTTCTATCAAAAGAAATATTACGAGATTAGGAATAATTTATCCCGTAACGCAATTGCGGTGGTCGGCATGGCCTGCCACTACCCGGGGTCCCCTGACCTGCAATCATTCTGGGAAAACATCCTGGCCCGGCGCCGCGAATTCCGCAGGATTCCTGATGAGCGTATGCCGCTCTCCGAATACTACGATCCTGACCCGGCGGCGCCTGATAAAACTTATGCCACTAAAGCTGCCGTTATTGACGGGTTTGATTTTGACTGGGCCAAAAGGGGTATACCGAAGTCGGTTATTGAATCCTCTGACATCGCCCACTGGCTGGCATTGGAAATATCACTCAGAGCCCTGGAAGATGCAGGCTACAGCAGAAATACCGTACCCATAGACCGTTCCGGAGTTATCCTTGGAAACACCCTTACAGGTGAGCACAGCAGATCGGAAAACATGCGTCTGCGCTGGCCTTACGTGCGCAAGTCCCTTATCAAAGCAGCCTCCCGCAAAGGACTGCCCACCCATTTGATTGATGAGCTGGCGGAATCCATGGAGGGATACTACAAATCCGTGTTTGCCCCGGTGACAGAAGACACCCTGGCCGGAAACCTGTCTAACACCATTGCCGGCAGAATCTGCAATTTTCTGAATTTCAACGGCGGCGGATATACGGTTGACGGCGCCTGTTCTTCTTCTCTCATTGCCGTGACCACCGCTGCCACTGCATTGTCAAACGGCAATATGGACCTGGTAATCGCCGGTGGTGTTGACATCAGCCTCGATACGTTTGAACTGATCGGCTTTGCCAAAACAAATGCCCTGACCAAAGATGACATGCGCGTTTATGACCGGCATGCCAACGGATTTATTCCCGGTGAAGGGGCAGGTTTTGTCGTTTTAAAGAGGCTGGAGGACGCCCGTGCCCATGGCAATTATATATATTCCATTCTGCGGGGCTGGGGTATATCATCAGACGGCAAGGGAGGTCTCACCGCTCCAAAAGCTGAAACCCAGGCAATTGCCATACGCCGTGCCTATACCCAGGCAGGCTACAGCCCGCAAGACGTAGATTTCATTGAAGGCCATGGAACGGGAACACCGGCAGGCGACAAAGCGGAACTCGAGGCTATCTCTGAAGCCATGGCTGGAAGGGATAATACGCCTCTCCGCTCCTGCGGCGTCACATCTCTGAAATCTATTATCGGGCATACCAAAGCCGCCTCGGGCATCGGTGGGTTTATCAAGGCCTCATTGGCGGTCAACAGGCGCGTTCTGCCCCCCACTGCAGGATGCAATGAACGCAATACCGTTTTTGAAGATAAAGCTTTGTCGCTCTATCCAATTCTGCACGGTGAAATCCGCAGCCCGAATGACATACTTCGTGCAGGTGTTTCAGGTATGGGCTTTGGCGGCATCAACTGCCATGTAACCCTTGAATCAGGGGATGCACCGGCCAGGAATATTGAGCCGCAGATTGCCGAAAGAAAACTTCTCGTATCTCCCCAGGATAGCGAGCTTTTTGTCTTTTCGGCCGATACTCCGGAGAGCATGATCAGAAGGGTCCGTGGTGTTGCAAAGACCGCAGCAGGTATAAGCATGGCTGAAATGGTTGACCTGGCCCGACACCTTGCAGATGAAGCTGCCGATCATGAACAAATAAGGGCAGCAATTATTGCCTCTACTCCGCAGGACCTTCAGCATGCCCTGGAACGCTGCGCAGAGATGCTGCAGGAAAAAACACCGCGTCCAGGAAAAATACAATGCAGTGCCCGGCAGGACATCTGGATCGGCAATACGGCCCAGAGCAGCAGAGTCGGCTTTCTTTTTCCGGGACAGGGCTCCCAACAGCTCAATATGGGCCGTTTACTGAAAGAGCGACACCCCTGGGCCCAGGACCTGGTGGACCGGGCTGATCAGTGGCTCGGCGGGGCGGAAACAGAGATTTTAAGTCATGTGATATACCAGCCGGAAGACCGTGCTCCCGGAAGCGAACTTCTGCAGGAGTGGCAACAGGAACTGACCCGTTCTGATATCGCCCAGCCGGCTATCTGTTTGAGCTCCCTCCTCTGGCAGAAATATCTGGAGCGCCTCGGCATCACGCCTGTTGCAAGCGGCGGCCATAGTCTTGG
>JAWVYE010000097.1:0-6151 GCA_033722905.1 Desulfobulbales bacterium | reverse complement strand
TCAATTACTTTCTGATGCTCATCGGTCATTTCGCTGATGCCTTCAATTCCCTTAACATAATCAACCCAATTCTCATCCCAGTCTTCCATGCCTTTGGCCAGGAAGCCGTCTTCATCTACTTCGTAAGTTTTGTCATTATGCTCAATACTTGCCATCTCAGTTTTCCTCCTTGGTTTTTGTCTTGGTTTCTGCCTAATATATTATTGTCTGTTCCTGTCTCTATCTAACTTTTAAAACGAATAATGAATAGTCCTTCATAATATAGCGTCTATTCTTTGTCAAGTAATCATTCACATTTTTTTCATACCTTAAATCAGATGATTTTACCAAAAAAACACCTATCGACAACCGTATCATTTAAAGAGATTCCGGCAACTTATTTCATATATCTTTTAGCTGGTTACATTTCTTTCATCCCGGTATGCTTGTATTTCAACTCCCGAGTCCCTGGGGGACAGACAATAATCTGTCAGCCTTTTAAAAGCTGAGCAGCGACAGGTATTGCGTATGCGGCTATCTTATGTTATTAGGCTCCGTTGATTTCAGAGACTTTTTATGGCTTTATCATTTTTCTCTGGTAATAAATGCTATTATTCGAATAAAATGCACTGTTATTATTTTTTGTATTGCGATAACCTCACTGACATATTTTTTATCCTGGACATTATAATTTTTATAACTGCCATTTCCTTAATTTATATGGTGAAGGAGAGAATACATGCTAGATTTACTTCGTAAAAAAGCGCAATCACCCCTGATTCAGGGGACAATACTGATTATTGCCCTTGTCTTTATCTTCTGGGGGGTCGGCGGCTACCGCGGCACCCAGAACTCTGTGGCGCAGGTCAATGATGAAGCAATCACTTACGAAGAATTCCAGAGGGCTTACGAAAGTTTAGCAAACCAGTACCGGCAACAGTTTGGCGGCAGCATACCAAAGGGTTTACTCGAAAACCTGGACCTTGAAGGCCAAACCCTGGAACAGCTAATCCAGCGTTCCCTCCTGAGACAGGGCGCCAGGGAGATGGGCATTATCGTAAGTGATTTTGAGGTCCAGCAGGCTGTTGAGAAAATGGAAGCCTTTCGCAGTAACGACGCCTTCAATGTCGAGCAGTATAAGAATATTCTCTCCAGTTCCGGCATGACCCCGACCTCCTTTGAGGACTCCATGCGAACCGATCTGCTTTCAGGAAAGGTTCTCGAATATCTTGGGCGCTTTTCCAAGCTCACCCCGCTGGAGGTCAATGATCAATTTAATTTTGACAATGAAGAAATAAAAATTGAATATGTTTCTTTCAGGGGCTCGGATTTAAAGGATAAAATTGAAACAGGCGAGGACCAGTTAAAAACATACTTCGAAGAAAACAAGGAAAACTACAAGACCGAACCCCAGATAAAACTGTCCTTCCTTGTCTTTCCCTTTACTCCTGCCAAGCTCCCCGAAATAACAGACGAGGAGCTTGAAACCTATTATCGCGAGAATTTCAGTACCTACTCCACTCCTGAACAGAGACAGGCCCGTCATATCCTCTTTAAAACATCAGAAGAGGATACGGTGGACACCCTGGGTGAGCAAATGGACCAGGCTGTTAAAGTTTTAGAACTGGCCCGTTCGGGTGAAGATTTTGCCGCACTTGCAAAGCAATACTCTGAAGGACCTACCGGCCCCAAGGGAGGAGACCTGGGAGCCGTACCCCGGGGCAAAATGGTCAAACCCTTTGAGGATGCATTATTCGCAATGGCAGAGGGGGAAATCAGTGAAATAGTTGAAACCGAATTTGGCTACCATATAATTAAGCTCGATAAAATTATCCCGGCCCAGACCAGAACCCTGGAGGAAGTTAAAAGTGAAATCACCACCAGGCTTCAGCCCCAAAAAGCCAGAGAGCTTGCGTATACCAAGGCAACTGAAGCCTATGAAAGCATAATACTTGCCGGCAGCCTTGACAAATACAGCCAGAATTCCGAGACAGCCGTTGAAAAGACTGATTTTTTCACCAGAAAATCACCGGATAAAAGCGGTTCCAAGGTTGGCATGGTCACCGATCCGTCTTTTCTCAATGCTGCTTTTGCCCTCAATAAAGGGGAGCTCAGTTCACTGGTGCAAACTCCCCAGGGTTATGCCATCATCTTTGCAACAGACAAAAAAGAGCCGGAGACCGCTCTATTCGAAGATGTCGAGTTGGAGGTCAAGGGCGACTATATCAACGCCAAATCGGAAGCCATGGCTAAAGAATCCGCAGACGCCATGCTGAGCGCCCTGAAAGAAGGCAGTATCGATTTTGCCGCCGCGGCAGCAGAATATGATATAACACCGGAAACAACTGATTATATCAAACGCGGTGTTCCTGTAAGTTCCACCCTGCCAACACAAGTTGTCAGCAAGTCCTTCGAACTCTCGGATGAAAATCCTTACCCTGAAGAGACAATATCAACAAATGGCATATCCTATGTTTTCAGGGTTACGGAAAGACGATCCCCCACTTCCGAACTGTTCAGCGAAAAAGAGGAATCGTTCAGGACAACTTTGCTGGAAAGAAAAAAATCAGCACTCCTGGCCTCATGGCTTGAACATGTCAGAGATAAGGCCGAGATCACAATAAACGAACAGTTTCTCTAGCCCTTCCAGCGGCCTGTGACAACCTGGCCGGCAGGCTTTTAAGTTCTGTGACGGGTGAAAAACTCTACTCCCAGTCAGGCCTGAGATAAAGTTCCGTAAGCTGTTTCCTGGCCACTGATGCGGGTGCTTCCGTAAGGAGACAGGTAGCCTTCTGGGTTTTCGGAAAGGCGATTACGTCACGGATTGTCTCCCGGCCCGCAAGGATCATCATGAGCCGGTCGAGCCCAAAGGCGATACCGCCATGCGGGGGAGCTCCAAGCTCCAGGGCCCGGAGAAGAAAACCGAATTTATTCTCAGCCTCTTCCCTGGAGATACCCAGGGCCGCAAAGATCACATCCTGGTATTCTTTCTGGTGGATACGGATACTGCCGCCGCCGATTTCAATGCCGTTCAAGACCAGGTCATAGGCCCTGCTGCGGACACGCTCCGGTTCTTTTTCCAGAAGCCCTGCATCCTCTTCTTTGGGTGCTGTAAAGGGATGGTGCACGGCAACATGCCGCTTTTCATCATGGTCATATTCCAGCAAGGGGAAATCGACAACCCAGACAAAATCGTACGTGGACTTGTCAATCAAACCGAGCCTCCTGCCAAGCTCCAGCCGTAACTCAGACAGGGCCTGATGCACAATGGCACCGGTGTCGGCAACAAAGAAAAGCACATCATCTGCATGCGCTTCCAGTTCACTGCTGATTGTTGCACGCTCCTCTTCCGTAAAAAATTTCGCAATGGGTGACTGCCATTCTCCGTCCGGCTTTATTTTTACCCAGGCAAGGCCTTTGGCCCCGAACTGGGCGACATACTCGGTAAGATCATCAAGATCCTTGCGGGAAAAATAGCCACACCCCCTGGCATTTATGCTTTTCACCAGGCCGCCTTTTTCAACTACGGTCTGAAAAACTTTAAAGCCGCAATTCCTTACCGTTTCAGTCAGGTCAACCAGTTCAAGCCCAAACCTTGTATCCGGCCGGTCTGTCCCGAAGCGGGCCATGGCCTCTTCATAATCCATCCTGGCAAACGGGGCAGACAGCTCTATGCCCAAAACATCCTTGAAAAGCTGCAGCATCATGCCTTCGATAATCTGAAAGATGTCTTCCTCCTCTACAAATGAAAGTTCCATATCAATCTGGGTAAACTCCGGCTGACGGTCGGCACGCAGGTCCTCATCACGGAAACAGCGAACAATCTGATAGTATCTGTCCAGGCCTGAAACCATCAGGAGCTGCTTGTAGAGCTGCGGTGACTGGGGCAGGGCATAAAACCTTCCGGCATTTACCCTGCTGGGTACCAGATAATCCCTTGCCCCCTCCGGAGTTGACCTGGTAAGAATCGGAGTCTCAATTTCCAGGAAATCATTTTGATCCAGGTAGGTCCGCACCGATTGGGCGGCCTTGTGCCGCATAAGAAGATTTTCAGCCATGGAAGGGCGGCGCAGGTCCATGTACCTGTACTTGAGCCTTAGGTTTTCGGAGACCTCAATTTCCTCGTCAAGGGGGAACGGCGGGGTAAGGCTTGAGTTCAGTATACGCAGGGTATCAACTAAAATTTCTATGGCGCCGGTATTGAGGTTCGGGTTTTCCATGTCAGGAGGACGCCTTTCCACCCGGCCCTGTACGGCAATTACCCATTCACTCCGGAGCTGATGTGCCTTGGCATGCACATCTGCATGTATTTCAGGATTAAAAACCACCTGGGTAATACCCCACCGGTCACGAAGATCGATGAAAATAACACCGCCATGATCACGGCGGCGTAATACCCAGCCCATCAGGGTAACTACCTCTCCAACATTATCCACTGCAAGATCATTACAGGAATGACTCCGTTTGAGTCCCCCCATGGCTTCCATTGCATTACTCCTCATTTTTTTGTAAACCGCTTAACCTGCCGGGAATCCGCCTCTTCCCTTTCGGCACCAGCTTTTATTATTTTTCCCGCGACATGATATTAGACTTGATGACAGCAGCCCAGTCTTCAAGGGCCGGCGCAAGTTCAACAAGTTCCTGCCCGCCGGAGCTCATATCCTTCAAGGGCGCTTCCCGCTTCAGCAGTTCATTTTCTCCCAGGATAAGGGCAAACCTGGCATTCTGTTTATCAGCCTGCTTCAGCTGATTTTTCATGCTTCTGCCCTCATGATCCATCATGACCCGCAGTCCTCCCGCGCGCAACATCTGCAGGAGACTGAATCCCTTATCATGGGCTTTCTCGCCCAAGGTAACGAGAAAAAGATCAAGAACCGGATGGGTTTCACCCCGGTCTGCCTGGCGCAAAAGCATGACCAGCCTCTCCATGCCCATGGCAAATCCTATACCGGGCACCTCCGGCCCGCCGAGCTGCCTTACCAGGCCGTCATATCGGCCACCGGCCCCTATTGCTCCCTGGGCACCAAGTTCGGTCGTGATTAATTCAAAGGTCGTCCTGGTATAGTAGTCGAGTCCCCTTACCATTTTTGCATTAACCGCATAAGGAACTTCCAGCAGGTTTAATGTCTGCCGGACTTCTGTAAAGTGCTCACTGCAGGCTCCACACAGATGATCGATAATTGACGGTGCCGAACCATACTGGGCCTGGCAATGCTCACTTTTGCAATCAAGGACCCGAAGCGGATTGGTAGTGCTGCGGCGTTGACAGTCATCACAAAGATTCAGGATACGCTCCTGCAGAAATTCCTCCAGAGCTTGCCTGAATGATGGCCGGCAGGCTGCACATCCCAGTGAATTTATCTCCAGGCTTGCCTGCAGACCGATCTCCTGCAGGACCTGCCAGGCCATGGCCATAACTTCGGTGTCGATCACCGGACTGTTTGAGCCGAGCACTTCGACGCTCATCTGGTGAAATTGCCGTAACCTGCCTTTCTGTGGCCTTTCATGCCTGAACATGGGGCCCACTGTATAAAGGCGCTGGGTTGCCCCGCGAACATGCAAACCGTTCTCAATATAGGCCCGGATAACTGAAGCTGTACCCTCGGGCCGCATGGTTATTGATGAACCGTTGCGGTCTGAAAAGGTATACATCTCTTTTTCGACTATATCAGTGCTCTCGCCAATGGTACGGACAAACAACTCGGTTTTCTCAAGGATGGGGACCTTGATCTCTTCAAAACCATACCTGTGAAAAATGTTCCGGGCCGTTTGTTCAATAAATTGCCAGAGGCCGACCTCATCCGGTAGGATATCTTTAAAGCCTTTTAAAGCTTTTATGCTCAAAATAAACTCCTAATTATATGAGAAATGTATTAAAATGAAAAAATAAACGGACAACTTTACTCGTACCGATAGCAAAAAGTCAAGCAATGTCACCGGTTCAGCCCTGCTTTCACTTGACAAAGAGCCTGAAGCCGGGCATAGTCGTGCCTAATTGCTGGATAATTGCTGTAAATAATTATCCGTTAATTTAAATTATTCCATTTATTATTAATATTTTAAGAGCAACACCATTGATTGGCAGCCCATACCGGAGATCCAGAGTTTATGGGCCTTATATCTTATTGTAAATTAAATACCCCATGAAATTACCCCCTTTAGCCATTGGACC
>JAWVYE010000096.1:0-6174 GCA_033722905.1 Desulfobulbales bacterium | reverse complement strand
CTGGAGCCCGAAGGTACCGGCAATAAGGTTTCTGAAATAAAACTCAGACAACCGGAGAATGGAACCGCTGACATCATTTTCATCCCAGAGATTGCGGTATTTGGTCAAAAGGTTGGTCTCCCCGACCTGCGGGATGATAATGGAGAGATTGTTCTGGTGGATGTTGGTATAGAAAGCATAGATTACATCTTTTACCCCGTCGGACAAGCCCCGGAAAATATCCAGGTACTGGGTGTATGAGAAGCGCTTGATACCGAGCGAACTGGAAAGGAGCTCCAGGTAGGTTTCCAGCCTCCGGCTTGTTATGCCGTCAATCTTCAAGGCCCGCAGGTATAGCTCTAACGCTTTGATTATACCGATAAAAGTAGCTCTTGTAATAAATGTCAGGCTGACGGTTTCCGGAAGTCTTTCCAGGTATATATTGGCCAGGTTCTCCAGTCTGAAGGTCAGCCCCAGGGCATCAAATTTTCTTTCCCGGTAGCGCCCGTAGACAGAGGGAATATCAACCGCTATGTGGCGTTTGTAATAGATATCCTCCTTAGCCTCGAACTGTTCCGGGCTGAGAATTATCTCTTTGAGGCCTTCAAGGTGTGTCAAGAGGGCGTCAAGGCATTGGTAGGTATCACAGATTTCCAGATCTGCCAGCAGTTGCTCCATCTCAGGAAAGCCGCTGTTGATAGCCTCCGTAAGCTGATGACGCATTTCCTGGTAGCCAAGGTTGTACTTGTTGTAAAGCATTTTGTATATGCGCACCAGCTGGTCAAAGCGTTTCTTCTCGGTGGCGGCAATACCTTTTTGTTCCTCCAGGTACCTGGCGCGGGCCTTGTCCTTCCAGTCCAGCAGGTCGGGAATATCCTCCAGGCCCGGCAGCTTGAAAACCCGCTGCATGATTTTATGCATATGGTCTATGAATTTTCCCTTTGACTTTACCTCTGAAAGCACTTCCTGCGGGAGAAAAGGCTCCAGGACACTTTTGTCCCGGGTTTTCCAGAAAGTAAATATGGCCTCAATGAAATCGACAATGAGGTTGCTGCTCTCAACATGGCTTTGTTTGCGCAGGAAATGAATGAGCGGGTCTTTACGCCTGTGGATCTCGTCAATTTCAGTGGAGACGTCGCGCAGATATCCTTCGGCGCCGATTTCGTTGAAAAAAACCGGCATGAGTTTGGCGAACTGCTTGAAAAGGTTGTATACCGGCTCGATCGGATGGTTGAGCAACTGGGTGATGTCGCGCTGGAACAGGTCAGTGTCCTTGACGCAGGTACCGGATAGTTTGAGATTGATGATAAGGGCTGAAAACAGGGTTGAACACCATTTGGGCTCCTGCATGATAAGGTTGAGCCAGACCCTGATATTGGCAAGGTGGGCCGGATTGGTTATGGGCTGCCAGTCCTCGTCAACTCCTGCAACATTGGCATACTGGAACCCGAAACGCACCGATTCCCACAAAAACGCTTCCACCAGCCTGCTGTTACCGCGCTTGAAAACCTCGGTCCCCAGAACCTGGATGCACTGCAGCGAGGTATGCGGATATTTGCGGACATTTGCCTTGAGAAGCTGGAAAGTGGTGAGCAGAAAACTCTCGATCTCCTCGTAAGTCTGACGCCTGATAAGCTGGACCAGGCTGCGGTTTATTTCCCGGATGGATTCTTCGTGAATTAAGGCAAGCCCGGGGGTTTCCATGATGTGAAAGAGAAAAATTAGCTTGCGATTTTCACTGAACCGGTCGAGCTGCTCCCTATTCTCGACGCTTTCCTCAAGGGCTTGTTGCTCCTCATTCAGTTTTTCAGGGACAACCTTGTACATCCGCACGATATCCATATGGGAAGGCAGTTTTAAGATAACACTTAAGGCCTGCCGCGGATCGGTATCGATGTCGACACTGTTGAGGGCAGCAAGGTGTTTTTTCAGCTGCTTGTGGGAAATGGCGTTAAAAAGCTGGCCAGCCTGCCAGCCCTTGCAGATATCGCCGCATTCTTTACTGAACCAGGCAAACGGGTCCTTTTCATGCAGCCAGTACTCATAGTTCATTGTAAAGACACGCTTCATCAAGTCTGCCAGGGGTTTGAAGTCATACTGGGTCAGTCCCTTTTCAAGCTTGAGAAAATGCTGGGCTATACGCTTCATCGGGTGCTGGCCCTGAACCATGAAAATGATGATCTCATCATCAAGAGCCTTCAGGCGCTTAAAAAGTCCGGCCAGGGTCTTTTCGTAGCGTACAAGAGAATCCTGGTCCAAGAGGCTGACCAGCCTGTCGGTATAGGCCAGGATACTTTCTATGGTCTGGGCCAGCAGGGTATTGTTTTTCCTGGAGTCAATGATGGCCTGGAAAAAAATGACAACAAAGCGGTCGAAGGCTTCCGGGCCTTTATCATGTTTGAAATAATGGCTGATGTTTTTGAGGACAAAGGCACGCACCCTGGGTACCAGCATTTTCCAGTTGCGGTAGGGGTGGCATACCTCGTAGAGCAGTTCATGGAGGTTCTTGCTGATGCCCTTGTAATTCTCGACAATCTCCTCCAGGACAAGCAGTGAAGGATCAATGGTCACATCATCTGTTGCAGTCTCAAGCAGATTTGCCCTGAGGGCATCGGAATCTATGACAGTAGTGTCCGTAGCTGTTTGGTCTTGTGTAGCCATATAAAACTGATAGATCTATTTTTTTAAATGGGCCTGTTCTTGTCCATATGCAGGATAAGGTCCAGGACACGGTTCGAATAGCCCCATTCATTATCATACCAGGTCAGGACTTTAACCAGTGTGCCGTTAATCACCTTGGTGGAATCTGCGTCCACGATGGAGGAATGGGGATTGCCCTGGTAATCAATGGATACCAGCGGCTCCTCCGAGTAGCCCAGATAACGGTTGGCGCTTTCCTTGAGCGCCTGGTTGACTTCAGGCGCAGTGGTTTCCTTTTCCACTTCCATAACGGCGTCCACCAGGGAGACATTCGGGGTGGGGACGCGGACTGACAGTCCGTCAAATTTTCCCTTCAGTTCAGGAATGACGAGGGCTAAAGCCGTTGCAGCTCCGGTTTTGGTCGGGATAATAGAGACGGCTGCCGCCCTGGCCCGCCGCAGGTCATTATGGGGAAAATCAAGGATCCGCTGATCATTGGTATAGGCATGGATGGTATTCATCAGTCCGTGCTTGATACCAAAGCGGTCCAGCAGAACCCGAACCATGGGCGCCAGGCAGTTTGTGGTGCACGAGGCATTGGATACCACATGATGTTCAACAGGGTCATATTCATCCTCATTAACGCCCATGACAATGGTTTTGACATCCCCCTTTGCCGGGGCGGAAATGACAACTTTTTTTGCTCCGGCCTCAATATGGGCCTGGGCGTTATCCTTGTCTGTAAAGCGGCCGGTGGATTCAATGACATATTCCACCCCCAGGTCGCCCCAGGGGATATCGGCCGGTTGCCTGTGGTTGAAAATCTCAATATGGCGGCCGGCAACCGTGAGGCCCCGCTCGTCAGCTTTGACCTCCCTGTCGTATACCCCCATGACCGAGTCATACTTGAGCAGGTGGGCCAAGGTGTTATGGTCGGTAAGGTCGTTGATGCCGACAATCTCAATATTGGCAAAAGCTTCATCTTTGCCGGCGGCACGGAAAATTGACCTGCCAATCCTGCCAAAACCGTTTATGCCAACTTTTATAGCCATTGCGCAACCTCCTCTTGAGCTGTACTCGTAATATTCTGACTTCTGCTGCCATGGCAGGCCATAATGCCTGCTAAAGCAGATACCGGAGTCTACAAGTCTACCATAGTCACTGCTTTTTCATACAGCTTTAAATACTGCTCCACAACCTTGCCCCAGGAGTATTTCTCCCTGACAAGTCTGGCTGCGGCCTCCTGCATGTCCAGAATCCTATCCGGAGATTTTTTAAATACCCGTGTAGCCCTCAGAATAGCTGCTGTCAGTGCATCGGCGGAATAATCCTTAAAGGCAAAACCTGTAACGTTGTCTTTTACTTTGAGCAATCCCCCCACGTGGTGCACGATGGGAAGGTTGCCGGCCAGCTGGGCGATGAAATCTGTCAGGCCGCAGGGTTCGTACCTGGACGGGACAAGAAAAAAATCACCGGCTGCGTATATCCGGTTGGCAAGAATCTGGTTCAAGCCGATCAGCAGGCATATTCGCCCCGTATTTTGGTCTGCCTGTGCCAAACGTATCAGTTCCTTTTCAATATCTCGTGCCCCGTCCCCGAGGATAAGAACCTGAAATTCGTTTTCTGACTGCAGCAGTGTTTCCAGGGCCGGTATCAGGATATCAGCACCTTTTTGCGGAGTCAGCCTGCTTATGAGCGTATAAAGCGGCTTATCCTGGTCGGCTGCCAAGGTGCCGAATCGATTTATGCCCTTTATGTTCAGCTCGGCAAGTGACTGCAGCAGGGAATTTCTGCAGGTTTTTTTGCCGGTCAGATCCCTGGCAGCCGGATTAAAGGCGGCAGCAAGGCCCAGAGATTCGGGTTGGGTTGTGTCAAAACTTTTATGGTTGAAGCCGTTTGTGATACCCTCAATTTGAATGCTTCTCGCCCTCAGACGGTGGCCCAGCCAGTCGGTTATGGAATCGGCATCGGTCTCCTGCATTTCTTTGGCATAGTTTTCGCTGACCGTATTGAGTACGGCGTATTCAGATGCGGCCAGAAAGGGATCAAAAGCACCGCCCAGCAGGTTGTTGTGGATGATATGACCGGGCAAACCGGTGACGGCACGGGCAAAATGGAGGTCCCTGACTTCCTGGTGATGGCCGTGGCCGGCATTATGGATCGTCACAATTGCTGCTGTTCCGGAAAAGTAATGGCGATAGCCCGTGCCTTCCCGCAGCATTGCCGGCAGTATTGCCGTATGGCCGTCCTGGCAGTGGATGATGTCAGGTTTCTGGTCCAGGATGATCATCAGGTCCAGAGCAGCCTTCTGCAGCAATACGTTCATGGCAAAATAATCAAAATGGCCGGTTCCCCGGAGCTGGAATTGGTTTCTGGCCTCATCTTTTTCAGTATAGTTATAAATGGATTGTTTTTCCCGGTAGCGATCCGCATCTATCAGGTAGATGGTGACCCTGTTCAGCATGCCTTTCCACAGTGTTATCTGCTCACGCCGGTCTTCTGCAGTGTAATTCATGTCCACTGAATATGAGAGGGGAAGCCTGGTGAAGCCGAGCATTTTCGGGTCTATGAAACCGTAACAGGGCATAATTACGGTGACTGATTTATTGAGAGCAGCAAGCGCTTCTGCTAGCTGGCGGCTGACATCCTTGACACCGCCTGCCCCGGCCACGGAATCATATTCACGGGTCAGCATCCAGATATTGTTTATGCTTACGACACTGTTTTCTATGGCCATTGTACCTTTTTTCCTGGAATGTATGAGTAATAACGGTGCTGAAAAAACACTACACTTTTAGGCAGATTGCCCTTCAGGCAGCATTGGCTTTCTGGCGCAAAAGATGATCCGCCAGGGTCAGGCAGAACATGGCCTCACAAACAGGTATAATACGAGGAATAGCTGAAATATCATGGCGGCCGCCAACCCTGATTTTCACAGGTTCGTTATCCAGGTTCAGAGTGTCCTGCTCCAGGCTTATGGAGGGAATGGGCTTTACCGCCACTCTGGCTATTAAGGCGTCGCCGTTTGAAATGCCCGCCAGGATGCCGCCGGCATTATTTGACCTGTACCCTTCCGGAGTAATGGCGTCATTGTTCTGTGAGCCGAGGAGCTCGGGGGCCCTGAAGCCGGCGCCGATCTCAACCCCTTTGACCGCCCCTATGGACATGAGCGCCTGAGCCAGGACTGCATCAAGCTTGTCAAAGACCGGTTCTCCAAGGCCGACCGGGCAGCCTGTTGCCATTATCTCGACTACGCCGCCCAGAGAGTCGCCTTTTTTGCGCACCGAGTCGATAAGCTCCTCCATGCGTGCAGCTGCTTCGCTGTCCGGACAGTATAGCCTGTTTGTTGCTATATCCGCCATGTTCCGTTTGCCGGTGGTAACTTCTCCCATGGCCACCGTGTAAGCAATGACCGAAATATTTTCAGCAGCCAGTAACTTTCTGGCAACAGCCCCGGCAGCAACCCTGGCAACAGTTTCCCGGGCTGAAGCCCTGCCGCCGCCGCGATGATCCCTTATGCCGTATTTTTTCAGGTAGGTGAGGTCACCGTGACCG
>JAWVYE010000095.1:0-6290 GCA_033722905.1 Desulfobulbales bacterium | reverse complement strand
GCTATCGTCGCGTTTCTGAAAACCCTTTCAGACGGCTACGAACAATAGATGCAACCGGGCTTCTGTAAATGAGTCAGCCCGGGTGATACCTTCTACCAGGTTGACGGATGAAATAACAAGCGCCCTGCCCGCAGGCAAAGGCAGGGCGCTTGACGCTGCTTCCTGCCTGTTGAATGTGTTGCCTGCCCGTACTTAAAGCAGCCTGTACGGATATGCTCTTTTCGTCCATTCACTGTCCGGATACCGGCTGCTTAACGTTTCATAAGCTTCTTTCAAAGGACCTGGATCTCCGGTGTTCTTATAACGGGAGACGCCCCGGAGAAATACGGCCTCGGCCACACTGTCGCTTTGGTGGTGATCCGAAATAATTGCTTCGAAAAAATTGAGCGCCTCAGGATACCGGTCATTATCAAAATGATACTTGCCGATTCCAAGCAGGGCGCTGCTAACAAAGGCATCAGGGTCAAGGAATCCTACTGTACGGTGGTGCTCCTTCCTGTCGGCGCCCAGCGTTATCAAGGTGGGTGTCCACTTGATATTAAAGTCACTGGCAAGGGGTTCTGCGTCAAAAGCTACCTGCAGGGGAACATAGGATTTTTCTATGAAACCGATGACCTTATCATCCGGATACGTAACTGCATCCATCTGCTGACAGCCTATTCAGCCGGGATTATGAAAGAACAGCAAGATAGGCAGGTTTTCTGAGTGCGCACGTGCAAGTGCACTGTCCATGTCTCTTATCCATGTGATTGAGTTTGCCATAATGTCCCATCCTTTTTTTTGAGTTTATCTGTTTTTCTGAAAAGGCACACCTGATGATCAATACAGCATACCTTTATGTGCTGGGTTTGCTGGAATGCAAGTTTGTAATTTTTATGGAAGCTGCAGAACCTCCAGCGATAGAATTTTATAAATACTTTGCAATTTAATTTACCCGCAAAAGAATTATGAGTCCATATGTTAATTCGGACAAAGGGTGTTGGTAAGGTTGCCAATATAGCTTTTGGTGGTGCAGAATTTTGTTTTTTTATGTAATATGAAATAGTTGTAATGACTCAGATTCACCATGAGCCCTTGGACAACCTGTGACGTATAAAGACGAAAGACCAAGAACCAGATCACTCAGGATAGGTTTTTACAGCGTAATCTGGGGAGTTCTCTGGACGGGCACCATCCTGATATCACTGTTCTGGAACCAGCACTATCAGCGTTTGGAAACCCGCGAGGTGGCAACTAATGTCGCCCGCGCGAATCTTCGCAGCGACCACCGCTACCGCAGGTGGAATGCCTTGCACGGCGGCGTATATGTTCCTTCGGCTACGGATGTTCAGCGCCGGCCTCTCCCCCATTCAGTTAAGGAAGCGGAAATAATCACTCCTGCCGGACGCAGTCTCCTGTTGATTGATCATGCCTCCATGATGGACCAGGTGTATGAATTTATCGACCCTGCTGAAGATTTTAATACTGAATTAAAAAGCCTGGACCCTTTGAGCAGGAAGGCAGAAGCAGACGACTGGGAAAAGGCTGCGCTGGAATCCCTGCAGAAAGGGAAACAAGAGGTCCTGGAAGTTGCAGAGATTGATAACAAAGAGTTCATCTTATTCATGCGCCCGTTTGTCATTGAGGAACCGTGCCTTAAATGCCATGAACAGGGTGGTTACAGGGTTGGGGACATACGCGGCGGTATAACTGTCAGGATGCCCTTGGATAAGTATGGCATTACACGGCAACCCCATTTTAAAATAATATATCTGGTGCATTTTTTTGGGTGGCTCCTGGGCATTATGGGCATATGCGCCAGTTTTCTGGTCATGCGGAGCAGAATAACAGAAAGAGAAAATGCCGAGGCGGCCCTGGAAAAACTGCGCAACCAGCAGGAGCAGATCCTGACTGCTGCAGGGGAAGGTATATATGGAGTTGACAGCAGGGGGATAACCACCTTTGTCAACCCTGCCGCTGCGAGAATGCTTGGCTGGGAGCCTGAAGAATTAATCGGCAAAAACCAGCATTTGATGATACACCACACCAGGCCGGACGGAAAACCGTATCCGGAAGAGCAGTGTCCCATATCCGCTCCACTCGCCGACGGCAGGATCCGGCAGGGCAGCGATGAATGGTATATCCGCAAGAACGGTACCACCTTCCCCATAGACTTCATAAGTTCCCCGTTGATCGAAAACGGCGAAATCAAGGGGGCGGTGATAACATTTGCAGATGTTACCGCCCGCAAAAAGCAAGAAGAGGACATGGTCCATGCCCAGCAATATCTGCAGCACATAATCACCGCCATGCCTTCAGCTCTGGTTGTTGTCGACCTCCAGTGCCGGGTAACTTTATGGAACAGTGAAGCGGCAAAGATTGCTGATTTTGCCCTGCAAGAGGCTCACGGCAGGGATTTGCATGAAATTTTTCCATTGCTGGGTGATAACATAGCTGATATTCAAAGCACGGTGAAAAGCCGGCGGATAAAAAAGATGGCATCTGTTCACAGTGCCGGGAGGGAAGAGGCAGGCCGTTTCCTGGATGTTATCATATATCCCCTGGAACTTGACAGTTATGCAGGCGCTGTTATCAGGATTGATGATGTAACCGAACGGGTGGTCATGGAAGACAGGCTGATCCAGTCTGAAAAGATCAGTTCGGTAATCGGACTAGTCGAGGGCATGGCCCATGAGATAAATAATCCTCTCGGCGGGATTATCCAGGGTGCCCAGAATGTCATTCGCCGTTTTTCTCCGGAATTGGAGAAAAATGTTGAGACAGCAGAAAAATATGGCATTGACCTTGTGAAAGTGCAATCCTATATGAGTGACCGCCAGGTCTTAAAATTTCTCCACGGCATCCGGGATTCGGGAAAAAGGGCTGCAGATATTATTTCCTACATGCTGCAGTTCAGCCATGTTCATGACGCCCCAAAGGAATTCAGAAATCTGCAGAAACTGCTGGACAGTCTTCTTAATACACTTATGAACGATGATGAGTACAGAAATAAACCCGGCTACAGCAGGATCACGTTCGTCAGAGACTTTGATCCCGACCTGCCGGATGTCCCCTGTATTTCATCTGAAATCGAACAGGTAATGCGTAATATTATCCGTAATGCCCAGCAAGCCCTGTCTGATCCTGAGAATCCGACAGCCGAACCGAGAATTATCCTGCGCACCCGGCATGAGGCTGCCAAACATTCGGTCATCATTGAGGTGGAGGACAACGGCCCGGGTATGGACGAAACTGTAAAACGCAGGATTTTCGAACCGTTTTTTACAACTAAACCACCTGGTGAGGGCATCGGGCTCGGACTTGCCGTCAGCTATTTCATTATCAGCGTCGGCCACCAGGGTGTAATCGAAGTTGAGTCAACACCTGGCAAAGGTACGTTATTTTCAGTCAGCCTGCCCCTGGATAAAAGCTGAAAACGGCCCCTGCAGCGACTTGGCATGGGCATTAAATAGATAAGCAAGCAACCGGGATAATGATGGAAGCAACAAAAAAAAGGAAAATCCTGACCGTTGAGGATGATGAGTTTGTCAGGGATATTTTAGTCGCATACCTTGAGGACAGCGGGTATGAGGTGCTCCAGGCCAAAGACGGACGCCTGGGCCTGCAGGTTTTCCGTGATGAACATCCTGATCTAGTCATGCTCGACCTGAGAATGCCGGAAATGGACGGCCTGGAAGTGTTGGGTCATATTACCAAGGAGTCTCCGGATACCCCGGTTATTCTCGTTTCAGGCATGGGAACTATAGGCGATGCAATCAAGGCGCTGAAACTCGGAGCCTGGGATTATATTGCCAAGCCCATCCATGATATGGGCGTGCTCGAACATGCCATTAAGAAAGCTCTTGAAAGAGCCGAATTTATCGAGCAGAAAAAACGTTACAGTGAGCAGCTTGAAGAGGAGGTCAGGAAAAGAACGGCAGAAGTTGAACAGCGGCGTCTGGATCAGGAACAGGCATATAAAGAGTTGCAAAAGGAAGTTGCGGTGCGCAGAAATGCAGAGGAGCTGCTGAGCAAGATCAATCTTGAGCTGACCATGCTCAGTGAATGCATTCACGCCGTTATCAGGGCAACAGATGAGAACAGTCTTATGCAGGAAATATGCCGCATCATTGTTGATGTGGGCGGCTATGAGATGGCCTGGGTAGGTTTTGCCGAGCAGAGCACAGGTAAAAAAATAAAACCTGTTGCCTGGACCGGTAAGAATGACGGCTATCTCGATCTGGTCAATATTTCATGGGACGAAACTGCAAACGGCAGCGGTCCCACCGGTACGGCCATGCGGACAAGTGAACCTGTTGTATATGCCAATACCAGGGACAACCCGAACAGGCTGCCCTGGCATGATGAATTACTCAAAAGAGATTTTAATTCGACCATTGCCGTGCCGCTGAAATATGAGGACCGGGTATTAGGTGTCCTCACCATTTACGCCCAGGAGCTTGACGCATTTGATGAAATTGAAGTAACACGCCTTACCGGTTTGGCCAATGACCTTGCCTATGGGATTTCTGCTTTGCGCACGCGTATTGAAAAAAGACAGGCCCGCCACGAGATTGAACTGCACGCCAATAAACTGCAGAAGGCTTTGTCGGGTATTATTGAAGTGGTGGCCTCAACGGTTGAGGTTCGCGATCCATACACGGCTGGACATCAGCGCCGGGTGGCAACCCTGGCAAAAGCCATAGCAGAGGAAATGGACCTTGCCGCAAACCAGATAGAAGGTATTTACATGGCCGGGATTGTGCATGATCTCGGCAAAATATATGTGCCTGCTGAGATTCTTTCAAAGCCCAGCCGTCTCAATGATATAGAGTTCAATCTGATCCGGACGCATTCCCAGGTCGGTTATGACCTGCTGAAGACCATTGATTTTCCCTGGCCTATTGCCAACATTGTCCACCAGCACCATGAAAGGCTCAACGGTACCGGATACCCCCAGGGACTCTTGTCGGATAAGATTCTGCTTGAGGCAAAAATCATCTGTGTGGCGGATGTGGTCGAGGCCATGGCATCACATCGGCCCTACCGTCCCGCGCGTGGGGTTGATGTTGCTCTTGCACATATTCAGAAAGAACGGGGCACTCTTTATGATCCAGGTGCTGTTGACACCTGCATGAGACTGTTTGCGGAAAAAGGCTTTCAGCTCGATTAGCAGCGCAAATATTACTTGATCGCTTTCAGCGTCAGCTTATAATCAACTGTTTTGCCTGCCAGGGGGTGGTTGAAATCAATGGTGACATCATCTCCCCGGACATCAGTAACAAGGCAGGGAATTTTCTGGGGCTGACCGTCTTTGTCCAGAGTTATGCCCAGCACCATACCGGGCTTCGGCCGGATATTCTTGCCAAAAACATTTTTTTTGACCGTGTGCAGCAGCGTTTCATCCCTGTCCCCGAAAGCTTCATCCGGAGCCAGTGAGATGGTTTTTACCTGGCCCTCATGCATGCCGACAAGGGCCTGTTCAAAGCCCGGCGGCATGAGGCCGGCGCCGATTTCAATTTCAACAGGCCCGGTTTTTACTGACTTTTCGACAGTTTCTCCACTTTCAAGTGTGCCCTCATATTCAATGCTGACATGATCACCCTGCTTCGCTTTTTTCATGCTGATGTCCTCGCGGCAAATATAAAATTGCCGCTAAAGTGATTTTTCCGGCGTCACTGATTGCCTGTACTTTCCCACTAAAATGAATGCATCCATTATCCAACCGGCATCCTGTCCATTAACTTTAATCGACCCAATCCGAGGCCGATAGGAAATTATGAAAAACATTTTGTGTCAAGCAGTATTTTGCATGTGATTTTATGTGCAGCGTAATATAAAGATTATTGGAAGGAAATGGGCAAGTTAAAGGTAGAGATTTCAAGGCATTCATGCTACCGTGTCGCCCGCATGAAAATCAATAGCTGTAAAATATGGACTGTACCGTTGCTTTTGCGGAAAATTTGAGAACAAAGTTTGTTTGCCCTCCGGTATGAAATCATATATTAATTATGGAACTTATCTGTGAAAAATATAATGAAAAGGTGAGTGGCGAAAACCCTCTATGCAGCCACCCCAAGGAATACTGTAAATTCCGTCCGGCCTGCATAGTCAATTTCATGGGTGAAGAAGCCGGCAGCAGTGAGCCGGGGGAATTAACCAATAAAGGGGATGATATGCCGACGTTGCGATTTGACAAGGGTGAAGGATTATTGCCTGCAATTGTACAGGATCATGAAACAAAAGAAGTGTTAATGCTTGCCTATATCAATGATCTTGCCTGGCAAAAGACCCTGGAAACAGGCAGGGCT
>JAWVYE010000094.1:0-6342 GCA_033722905.1 Desulfobulbales bacterium | reverse complement strand
GATGTGAAACTGGTGGAGGAAAAAACCCTTGAAAGGTTCGAGGGTAAGGGGCAGAGGGTTATCGATAAACGAGAGTTGTAGTAGGAAAAAATACTCTTTCTTCCTCATACTGCGTTGGCAGACTTTTCAAAATGCGCATGTACCTTAAGGACACTGCGCTTTCTCAATATCTTCCGCCTTGCCAGAAAACGACAGTTCTGTTTTTAGTAATATTTTCTTTTAAGCTTAAGCTGCTATTACCCTTTCAGGATATTGCCGGCATCTTTAGCCTTGCTGATCTCTTCCTTGAGTGAGTTCATTTCTTTGGCCCCGGGTACATTTTCCTCGACCAGATTCTTGCCGGCATCCTCAACATCTTTCAAGCCTTTTTTGAAAGAGCTTATGCCTTTTCCCAGGCCGGCGCCGATCTCCGGCAGTTTCTTGCCGCCGAACACCAGAAAGGCAATACCAAGAATTACTATAAGTTCAGGGGTTCCAAGACCAAACATATGATACTCCTCGTTTGCAGGGTTGTGTGAAGTTATTGCTTAATATGCCCTCAGGGCTGATCGTCCTCTTTGCTTTCTGATATTTTTTCCGTTTCATCATCCTTGGTGGCCTTTTTAAAATTTTTGATGCCCTTGCCGAGTCCACTGCCTATTTCCGGGAGCTTTCCGGCACCAAAGATTATGACAATGATTACCAGGATAATGATCAGTTCAGGCATGCCAAGTCCGAACATGGTGGTACCTCACGAATTGAGAAAGAAATTTCTTTATATCTGTCAGGTGCGGATCATACCTCTCTGTCTGCCGCACGTTTAATAAAAAATACAGTGTACCTAAAAATTAGATGCTTGCAAACGTATTTATCCTTTGACGACAATGATTACCTCTGTCCTGGAGGTGATGATACTTCCCGGTGACGAAAATACCGGCTCTGCGGCAGCCGGGATTGAGCAGGATCACATGACATTACAGGGTCATGATGACCTCTTTTATCAACTCCTGCATGAGCGGTTCAATTTCCCCGGCTGATCTGATGATGTCCTCAAGCAGGATGGGGGTAAAGTTATCAGGATCATTGACATTGGCAACAGCAGAGAGCCCCAGGACTCTCATGCCTGCATGTCTGGCCACAATGACTTCCGGCACCGATGACATGCCGACGGCATCCGCTCCGGCTGCACGCAGAAATCTCGTTTCAGCCGGAGTTTCCAGGCTGGGGCCGGGAATCGCCGCATATACCCCGGAGGCAAGGTCGCGGCTGCCGATTTTTTCAGCACAGCGGTGCACAGCACCAATGAGTTTTTTATCATAGGGTTCGGAAAGATCGGGGAAGCGGGGTCCCCAGGCATCAATATTCATACCCCGCAGGGGGTTTTCGCCGATAAAATTGAGATGATCTTCGATGACCATTATGGTGCCGGGAGTATAATCCGGATTCAGGCCGCCGGCGGCATTTGTGATCACAAGGGTCCCTGCACCCAGCAGGGACAGGGTCCTGAGGGGAAAGGTTATCTCCCTGGTGGAATAGCCCTCGTAAAAATGAAAACGGCCCTGCAATACGGCAATATTACTGGGGCCGATGCTGCCGAAGATAAGATTGCCGTCATGGCCCGGTGCGGTGGAGCGGGGGAAATGCGGTATGTCTTCATAGGGCAAAGTGGTGTCGGTAATGATGGCGTCGATAAGGCCGCCAAGGCCTGTACCGAGAATAATCAGCACGTCCGGGTGCTTCTTTACCCTCGCCTGCAGAAAAGCGACTGTTTCCTCCACCTTTTTTTTATATTCTTGCATGGTATTCATTGCAGGATTGTCTGGCAGGCAAAAGAATTATGACAAAAAATATTTACTGCAGGGCATGGCGGGCAACATAATCCTGCACCTCCCTGACATCGGGGTTCAGCACCTCACACCTGCTTTCCTTGTCTGCAAGCCCTTGCAGCCCGGGCGGCAGCTCAGGCGCCCGGCCAATGGCCTTTTCAACCGCTTCTCCGAATTTGGCCGGATGGGCGGTGGCAAGGCAGACGACAGGGACACCGGCAGCAGCGCAGGCGCGGGCGGCATTTACCCCAACGGCGGTATGGGGGTCGAGAAGATAATCATGCTCAGTATAAAATGTTCTGATGGTGTCCAGGGTTTCCTGCTCGGTAACACTTTTTGAGGCAAAGTCCTGTTGAATGATGTCGACGAGACCTGCATCGAAGTGAAGTCTGCCGCTTTGGGCGAACTGTTCAAAATTTTCCCTGGTCCTCTCCGGGTCTGAGCCGTACAGATAATAAAGGTAGCGTTCAAAATTACTGGCAATCTGTATATCCATGGAGGGACTGCTGGTGGCCACGACCTTGGAAACCGAATAATCCCCCCGGGTGACAAAACGGGTAAGAAGATCATTTTCATTGGTAGCCAGGATCAGTTTGCGGATTGCACCCTGCGGCAGAAGATTCCTGGCAATGTACCCGGCAAAGATATCCCCGAAATTTCCCGTGGGAACGGCGAAGTCAATAGACTTGGCAGCGGTTTTTTTCTTCACCTTGAGCCAGGCATAAACATAATAGACAATCTGGGCCAGAATGCGGGCCCAGTTGATGGAGTTGACCGCACCCAGGTGGTATTTGTCCTTAAAAGGTATGTCGTTAAAAATAGCTTTGACAATCGCCTGTCCGTCATCAAAGGTGCCCCTGATGGCAAGGTTGAAGACATTTGGATCAGTAACCGTTGTCATCTGGAGTTCCTGGATGGGGCTTACCCTTTTATGGGGATGCAGGATGAAGATATTGATCCGCTCTTTGCCGCGCACCCCGTAAATGGCTGCTGAGCCGGTGTCGCCGGAAGTGGCGCCGATGATATTCATCATGCTCCTTGATTCTTCCAGAATGTATGCAAAGATATTGCCGAGAAATTGCAGGGCCACATCTTTAAAAGCCAGGGTCGGGCCATGGAAGAGTTCCAGGATGAACATGTCACCCTTGTGCACCAGAGGTGTGATCTCGGGGTGGCTGAAGGTTGAGTACGAACGGCCGATGAGCTGATCGAGCCGGTTGGCAGTTATGTCAGAGATAAAAAGGCGGAAGATATCCGCGGCAAGCTCCTGGAATGAAAAGGATTGCCAGCGTTTCAGGGTTTCAGGGCCGACCTGCGGCATTACTTCAGGCAGCAGCAGGCCGCCGTCTGTTGCCAGACCCATCATCACCGCTTCCTTAAAAGATATTGGAGAGATTTTCCCTCTGGTACTGATATAGCGCATGGTTCCCCGCTGTATTTTTGCAATCAATCCGAATTTGGAATCACAATTCAGCCTGTGTGACAGTCAACGGTCTTTGTTTAGCAGAATATGCCGGTAAAAAGCAACCTTCAAGGCAAATGAGCCCTTTTTGTTCCCGGATTAGGGCAGGATCAGGCTCTTGCCTGTCATCGCTTCCGGAACGGGCAGATTCTGCAGACTGAGGATAGTGGGGGCGATATCCCGAAGAGAGCCGTCCAGGCGTAATGTAATGTTTCTGTATTGTTTGCCGATCAGGATAAAGGGGACCGGGTTAACGGAGTGGGCCGTTATCGGACGATGGGTCAGGGGATCAAGCATAGATTCACAATTGCCGTGATCAGCAGTTATAAGAACAATGCCGCCCTTTGCCGTCATTTTTTTGACAATTTTCCCCAGGCAGCTGTCGACTGCCTCACAGGCCTTCACCGCAGCCTCGATTTTACCGCTGTGGCCCACCATGTCGCCGTTGGCGAAATTAAGGACAATGAGTGCATAGGAGTCACTGTCCAGGCGCTGCAGAAGTTCATCAGTCACCAGATAGGCGCTCATTTCAGGTTTCAGGTCATATGTCGCCACCTCTTTTGGCGAGGGGATCAGAACACGATCTTCAAGGGGAAAAGGATCCTCCCTGCCGCCGTTAAAGAAATAGGTGACATGGGCATATTTTTCGGTTTCCGCAATGCGGAGTTGTCTGAGGCCGTTGGCGCTGATCTCCTCTGCCAGAATATGGTCCATGTGGACAGGGGGAAAGACAACAGGCAGGTCGAAATCATCATCATACTGGGTGAAAGTTACATAGGCAGCCAGAGATGGTCTGCTCTGCACAGCAAATTCATGCCAGGCTTCGTCTGTAAAAACCTGGGTCAGCTGACGGACGCGGTCCGCCCTGAAGTTGAACATCAGCACTATATCATTATCCTTGACCGTGGCAATGGGCTCGCCTGTTTCCGTAAGCAGGATAATAGGTTTGATGAATTCATCTGTTTCACCGCGGTCATAGGCTTCCTGCATCGCCTGTACCGGGTCTTTTGCCATGATCCCCCGGCCCTCCACAATGGCCTGCCAGGCAGCTTCGATCCTGTGCCAGCGTTTGTCACGATCCATGGCATAGTAGCGCCCGCAAATTGTCGCCACGCGGCCGCAGCCGGTCCGGTCCAGTTCATCCTGCAACTGTTTGATATAGCCGAGACCACTGGTTGGCGGCGTATCCCTGCCATCCATGAAGGCATGGATGTAAACCTCGACAAGGTTAAATTCGGCAGCCATTTTAAGGAGGGCGGTCAGGTGGTTTATGTGGCTGTGAACCCCTCCGTCGGAGATAAGGCCCATGAGATGCAGGGCTGAGTTGTTTGCAGCCGCAGTTTCAAAGGCGTATTGCAATACTTCATTACTATAAAAATCGCCCTTTTCTATGGCGTAGTTGATTCTCGAGAAGTCCTGGTAGACTGTGCGGCCTGCGCCGATGTTAAGGTGTCCCACTTCAGAATTGCCCATCTGGCCCTCCGGCAACCCGACAGCACCGTTATGGGCGACCAGTGTCGTATAGGGGTAACTGTTCTGCCAGTGATCCATATTCGGCGTGGCAGCAATGTGTATGGCATTGGCTGCAGTGGGCGGGCCGGCTCCCCAGCCATCAAGAATAGTAAGCAGTATCGGCGGCGGTTTTTTCATTGCATATGCGTGGCTTAGTCATCCAGGGAAATTCGGGGGGCATCATGCCATAACCCTTCTATATCATAAAACTTTCTTGTCTCAGAGTAAAAAATGTGGACCACGACATCACCATAATCAAGCAGCACCCAGGTGCCTTCATTAATACCTTCGGCACGGGAAGTGGAGAGCCTCTTGCTGCGCAGTTCAGCTTCAATTGCTTCAGCAAGGCTTTGCACGTGCCGGGTGGAGCGGCCGCTGATGATGACGAAAAAATCCGTAAAGGAACATAGTTTTCTCACATCCAGTATGACAGGGTCTTCAGCTTTTTTATCCAGGGCGGCCCGGGCGCATAACTCGGCGAGCTCCCTGCTGCTTTTTTTGCGATGCTTTTTCTTTACCTGCTGCATGTATTACCAGTAATGTGGATTAAGTCGGCTCGTCTGAAAAAGGGTAAACACCTTCAATGCAGCTTAAGCCAAAGGTTCTGAATAGCCGCAGGCCTTATCCATGCACTGCAGCGTAACGTCTTTCTTGGTCTTTTTTTCAAGGAGGAACGGTTTCCCGCAGCCCGGGCATTTTTTGGGTACGGGCCGGTCCCAGGTGGCAAAGGTGCATTTGGGGAATCTGTTGCAGCTGAAGAATACTTTCCCCTTTTTGGAAACTTTCTGGACGAGTTCGCCCGTGCAGTTTTCTGCCGGGCACTTGACCCCGGTTGTCTGGGCCATGATATGCTTGCATTCGGGGTAGCCTGAACACGCCAGGAATTTGCCGTAACGTCCCTGTTTATAGACCATGGGTTTGCCGCACTTTTCACATGTCTCACCCGAGTCTACCGGCTCTTCTTTTTCAATGGGAATTATCTCGCCGTTACTATCCTTCTTGAAATTCTGCGTATGCTTGCAGGTGGGGTAATTTTCACAGGCCAGGAACTCACCGGTCTTGCCCCACTTGATCACCAGTTTCCCGTCACACTCCCTGCATGGAATTCCTGTCGGGATACCTTGTTTTTTTACTGATCTCATTTCCTGCTTTGCAGCAGAAAGGGTCTTCTCAAAAGGGGTGTAAAAGGTCTGTAATAAATTGATCCAGTTGCTTTTACCTTCTTCAACCTTGTCCAGATTTTCTTCCATTGATGCCGTGAATTCAATGTCCAGTATATTGGGAAAGTGGGCCACCAGCAGATCATTCACAAGTTCTCCCAGGTCGGTCGGCTTGAATTTCCGTTGCTGCTGCATCACATACTCTTTATCAAGGATGGTGGAGATGATCGAGGCATAGGTGCTCGGGCGGCCTACCCCGTTTTCTTCAAGAGCCTTGACAAGGGTTGCTTCATTATAGCGTGGCGGCGGTTGGGTAAAATGCTGTTTGGGCTCCACTGACAACACCTTTACTTTTTCACCGGGTGCCACATCGGGTATGATGGTGCTGTCTTTATCGTTTTTT
>JAWVYE010000093.1:0-6352 GCA_033722905.1 Desulfobulbales bacterium | reverse complement strand
GCCAGGATGGCGAAACAGATACAACAGTCACCCTGCCCGATGCCGACTCAGTTGTTGATGATGTGGATTTCTTTTTCTACGAGGACGCACAGTAAAAAAAATTTTGTTTTGTTTTAATCAACCTGATACTGTTCGCCATATCTTAAAGATATCCATTTTTCGAATGCCATAGCATCCTGCAGAGGTATTCTGTCAAACGTGCATCAAAAGGAGTAAAAAGTGGCCAGACATATATTCAGCTTCTCAGCAACAATCATTTTTCTGGCAGCAGCATTGATCAATCATGCACCGGCTGCCCGGGCAACGGAATGCGGGGAAAAACCCGTGCTGTTCCTAGCCGATGTGTCCGGCTCAATGCGCTATGAGGCCCCTGAAGTGCAAACTGCATTTGGTTCCGGAGCCGAAGATAACACAAAAATTGAAAAAATCGACATCGTGCGGGAGCTTTTATACCGCCTGGCGCCGGCTTTAGCAGCAAAACAGTGTCGAACCGGCATATATCTCATCCGTTATCTGCCGGGCAATCCGGATTACTACAGTGTCTTCATGAGGACCGGTTCCCACGGCCCCCAGGGGATCAGGGAAATGCTGATGAATGATTTTATCACTGAGTTTCCTGTTTTCAACAGACGCACTCCTTTGGCCGATACTTTCAGATACCTAGACAAAAACATCCTGGAACCTGTGGCCGGCAAAATGACTCTGGTCCTGGTTTCCGATGGCAGGGACTCGTTCTACAATAATGAAAAAGACCTGGCCCGTTCGGCAGTTGCTAATAATGACCAAGTATTGGGACCGGTTTCTGAAGTAAGAAGGCTTAAGAACATATACGGAGATTTTCTTAACATACATACTGTTTATGTACCCGGCCAGAGTAATGAGACGGAAGACACCGGCAGAAGCGTGCTTGCAATGATAGCTGCGGCAGGGCAGGGGGAGCACTATCCGGCCTCTGAGCTGCTCGAAGAAGCTTCACAGCTCATAAAGTTTACGGACACGCTCTGTTGCCGATAAAGGTGACCGGCTATGTAGCTTACCTCAAAAGGCAGACAATAAAATATATAGCGAAAGGATTTAACAAATGATGGTTTCAAATAGTAATGGGAAATTGATTCTGCTTTCATGCCTTGTTTTCTGTTTTTTTATCTGGATGCCCTTGCATACTTCGGCGGATGAATCTCTCGGCATTTATGGCCTGAAGGGCTATGCCTACACCTACTCGCCGATTCCGGTCAACGGATTATATGTTCAATCCGGTTTTCTGTCTTCCCAGTTCAACGATAAATATGAGAATGGTGACGGTTCGGTAAATGTTGTACCGCTCAGCTTTACCTACGGAGACGGCAGGTTATGGGAGTTGGCAGTCGCCACCCATTATGAAATGTGGGAAAATACCGACCTTGATGTTGATGAAAACGGTATTGGCGATGTATTTGTCGGGATGAAGTTGCGGGCCCTGGGTCTGCAGAAAGATTTTCCCTTTGACCTGACCCTGGAGCCGTATGCTCTTATTGCCACCGGTAACAGAGATGTGGGCATAGGTGATATATATTATTTCAACCCTTCAGATGAGGATGATAATTCTTTTGGTCTGAACATTCTCATTGGTAAACAGTTGGCCCGTGTTTACCTCTCCGTCAATCTGGGAGTAAATCATGTCAGCACGGATCTGTACTGGATTGATGACCTCTCTCTGCTTGTCGGGGCTGCCGCTGAATATCAGATCAGTGAGACCTTGACATCCTATGTGGAATTTCTCCACTCGGAAAACAAAATCAACCTGAGCTGTGATTCCTGCCAGGAAGTTGCCATCGATGAAGACTACCAGTTCCTGGGAGCCGGCATTGTCTGGATTAAAAACAAGTGGGGAATCAAGCTTCATCTGGGCACCGGTCTCACCGATCTGTCGCCGTCCTTCCAGGGTATGGCTCTGCTGAACAGAAACTTCTGAAATATAACCGTACACTCCCTGCAATACCCTTTTAACCATTGAGATGATTCCTCCAACTCTGCCCTATATGGAGGAGTAATTCCCGGTTGACAAACTAGGTGTTTTTACCTATTATTGTGATGCCTCAGCTTGCAGTATTTTTTTGCCAGAAAAAACATGCCGTTATTACATTTTAATTTTAAATAGCCAGAGATAGTCGCATGTTACAAACCTTCAAAGATGCCAATAATATCTTTGAAGGTTTTTTTTATGCCCAGCCACTGACAACTTACAACAACCGATCCACAAGCACCGCCAACAACGATTCCAGCCTCTAAGATTTGATTTCAATAACTTTAAAACAGGGACGGAAACAATGATGACAGAACAGGTAATCGGACATTTTACAAACCAGGCCAATGAATATAACACGCTCATGCAAAAGCTGGTGCCGCAATATAAGGAACAGCACGAAGTAATCCATGACCTGCTGCCTGAAACTTCAGACAGGCATCTGCGGGTCCTTGATCTTGGCTGCGGCAGCGGCGCGCTTTCAAAACTTGTTTTGCAAAAAATACCCGAGGCCACTGTTGTCGGTTTTGACCTGACCCCGAAAATGCTTGACGCATATGAAAAAAACCTTTCCCGGTATAAAGGAAGATATGAACTTATATGCGGTGATTACCGTTTTGATTCCCTCGGCGGTAATTATGACATCGTTCTGGCAGGCCTGACCCTGCAGCATCTGACCTGGGGCGAGAGAAAAGATTTCTATATGGTTATCTATTCCATCCTCAATGCCAATGGCAGTTTCATTCTGAGCGATATCATTATCGATGAAGACTGGGATACCCGCAAGCTTCATTACAGCAACTGGATGAGCTTTATGGCTGCCAACGGTGAAGACCCCCAATTCTGGTATGAAAAACATATGACCAAAGATTATCCTGTAACTCTTGAGGATCATTTTGAATGGCTGGAGAATACAGGATTCTCGAATATGAAATGCCATTGGCGCTATAATAATTTTGCCGTCACTTCAGCGTTAAAAAAAATATGAAACGCATTGAATAATTGCCAGACTCCAGCCTTGTAACTATGACAATGCCAAAGTATCTGGACCCAAAATCCCTTGGATTGCACACCCGCACAGTAATAGAAGAACTTGCCCCTGACACCTTGGCCATTGTCGTAAACCGCAAGAGTAGAATAATTATGGCAGACGGCATAAAAATCCTGGCAAAGGCAGGAAAGATAAGGGATGTGAAACCAGGTTCCAAGGTAGTGCTGAAAACCGCTGCGCCTGTATGCAGCAAAACATTAAAATACCTTGCAGATAATGAAATTGAGATATTAAATGGTTAAAGGGCAAAGGGCAATTTAGATTTTACCATTGAGTATGCCGGGTTTGGTCATGGATCCAATGCGAAAAATAAAAAAGGTCTTTAAAAGCAAGCAAACCATCGAAGGAGCAGGAGTTCATCTCAAGCGGGCTTTCGGGTTCAGCGAGGTCCTGCAGTTCGATCCTTTTCTGCTCATGGATGATTTTCGGTCCGATACCCCTGAGCATTACCGCAAAGGGTTTCCCTGGCATCCGCACCGGGGTATCGAAACAATTACCTATATCCTGCAGGGCAGGGTTGAACACGGCGATAGTCTGGGCAATACAGGCAGTATCGATTCAGGCGATGTTCAGTGGATGACCGCCGGAAGCGGTATTATCCACCAGGAAATGCCAAAAGGGGATGCCAGGGGCCGCATGGAGGGATTCCAGCTCTGGGCCAATCTGCCGGCCGCAGAAAAAATGATGCCGCCACGCTATAGAGATGTAAAATCAAGTGATATCCCACTAATAGCGCTCGATAACAATGTCCGGATAAAAATAATCTGCGGCATGGTAAACGGTGTCCAGGGTCCTGTGCAGGACATCATCACAGATCCAGAATATCTTGATGTAACCGTACCTGCACAAACTGCTTACGAACATCCAACCAAGCCGGGACACACGGTTTTTGCCTATGTGATTGAAGGGAAAGGGTACTTTTGCAAAGAAAAAAAACCTTTCACCTTTGCTGCGGAAGGTGAAAATTATTTTGATATGGAAACCGATCCTGCTGCCAATAACGGCACACTCATCCTGTTTGAAGACGGTAATAATATACATATAGAAACAGAAGATCATGCTATCCGTTTTCTGCTTATTGCAGGAAAACCGCTGGGGGAGCCGGTGGCCTGGTACGGACCCATTGTCATGAATACCCAGGAAGAGCTTCGGCTGGCCTTTAAAGAATACAGGGAGGGGACTTTTCTGAAACACAGGCAGGAATAATTGTAGTGCCGGTTTTTCACTGCCGGAACTTTGCCCCGGACCTGATCATATCCTTTTCCTGGTAACTTTTTCCCATTTTTTCCAGACACAACCATAAAACCATGATCCAATTGAGTAATAAATTCTTTTATTTACAATAAGTTACACAGAAAACCAACAGGCAGGACAGCTGCGTTAAACGTCTTGAAACTTTGCTGTAGACCTTTTATCTGCGATAGATCTACTAATAATTGGTGTTTGCGAAGGATAAATATTCACTCAGGCCGAGCAGCCGGGGAGGTCATAAAAAAGATGCGCATGATTTATCCTCACGCCGGAATAATATCCTGAAGATAACATTGTTACATATTTTTTCTTTTAATCCTTGTTAGACAGTTAATTTTTCGCAGGGCCTTGCAGCAGGGGTGACTGTTTATTTGCAATATTACCCACATAACATTTTGTTATTATTTATATAAACTTAATTTAACATAATATATATTATGCGACATTATGAGCTTTTGCCGCTGTTTTTACTATTGACTGCTGACAACAGAACAATAATTTCGTATATAAAGAGTCGTTTATCCTTCAGGTAATCTTATTAATTCACTCAGCACGCGGAAATTTAAAAATGAGCAGAGATATTTACCAGGAGCCGTTGGTAAGCCGTTACACAAGCCGTGAAATGCAGGAGCTTTTTTCCGAACGCACCAGGATATTAACCTGGCGCCGTTGCTGGATTGCCCTGGCAGAAGCCCAGAGTGAACTTGGCCTCTCTGATATTGTTACTGCAGGCATGATCAATGAATTAAAGGAGCACGCAGAAGATATTGATTTTGATCTTGCTGCCGCCAAGGAAAAGGAAATCAGGCATGATGTCATGGCCCATGTCTATGCCTACGGCCAGAAATGTCCCCGGGCAGAAGGCATCATTCATCTTGGCGCCACTTCACAGTATGTTGTCTGCAATACTGATTTGATCCTGCAGAAAAAAGGCTTGCAAATCATTAAAAACAGCCTGGTCAACGTCATCGCAAATCTTGCATCTTTTTCAAGTAAATACAAAGAGTTAGCAACTTTAGGCTTCACGCATTACCAGCCGGCCCAGCCCACCACTGTTGGGAAACGCACAACCCTGTATATCCTTGACCTGCTGCTTGATCTGGATTACCTGGAATGCCTTGAAGAGCAGATCAAAGCCCGGGGTGCCAAAGGAACTGTCGGAACCCAGGCCACTTTCCTGGAACTCTTCAAAGGCGACCACGAAAAGGTGAAACAGCTTGATACACTTGTTGCTGCCAAACTCGGCTTTGAACAGTGCTTTCCGGTTACCGGGCAGACCTATCCCAGGAAACTTGACGCAAAAACAGCGGAAACCCTTGCTGGCATAGGCGCTTCCGCCCATAAGTTCGGCGTGGATCTCAGGTTGCTCTCTAATCTGAAAGTCCAGGAAGAACCTTTTGCCAAAAAACAGGTCGGCAGTTCCGCCATGGCCTATAAACGCAACCCTATGCGCTCTGAGCGGATGACCGGCCTGGCCCGCAAACTGATGGGCCTGACAGCAGACTTTTCAGCAACCCATGCGAACCAGTGGTTTGAACGTACTCTGGATGATTCTGCTATCCGCCGCATGGACATTCCCCAGGCATTTCTCCTAACAGATGCTATACTAAAGCTTTACATTAATATATCAGCAGATATGATTGTATTTCCGAAACAAATAGAAAAATATTTGCTCCAGGAATTGCCCTTTATGGCCACTGAGAAAATACTCATGGCAGGTGTAGAAAGAGGCAAAAGCAGGCAGGAGCTGCACGAAATCATCAAGCTGCACTCTCTTGCTGCCGGAAAAGTTGTCAAAGAAAATGGCCAGGAAAACGACCTTTTGCATAGACTTGCGGAAGATGCCGCCATCCCCTTTACCCTGCCGGAACTGCAGGATATGATCGGCGATTTCCAGCAGTTCACCGGCAGGGCCCGGCAACAGACCGAGGAATTTCTGCAAGATATAGTGCTGCCCCGCCTGGAACCCTACAAGGAGGTTATCGGCAAGATAGATGCAGAGCTGTCTGTGTAGTTCTCCCCAGTTTTTCAGCGCTAATATTGTTCAT
>JAWVYE010000092.1:0-6392 GCA_033722905.1 Desulfobulbales bacterium | reverse complement strand
TAGCGATGCAACAGCAAACAGTCCTCAAACTAATACAGTATGTGTAACATCAGATATAGATGATACGAATCCTTCTGATGACTGTGCAAACTCTACATTTAATGCTACCAATATAGTAGATGTAGGGGTGGTAAAAACAGTTGACACTCTTTACCCAGGTGAAGGTGATACGATCGTATATACTATAAATGTAACAAATTATGGGCCAATCCCTGTAACAAATCTTGTCGACCTGTACTTTTCCGAGGTGGACCTTGTCCTTACCGAGGGTTACAAAAAGGAGGCCATCCCCAAGGTTGAAATCTTCAGAAGCACCATCCACGCTGATCCCCTGGCCGATCCCGGCGAAACCCTTATCGCCATGATGAGTGATGTGGAAGTTTCCCGGCCCGTGCCTCGATTTACGCTGGAGGAAACTGGACCTTTGGCTGAATTTCTGGTAGAGAACGTACTGCACAAGTTCCAACCATAAAATACGATTATCAACCGCCGGAGGAGGTTGTGGAGCCCAACCATCCTATGCAAAATATCACAGGAGTTATTCTGGCGGGAGGGAGAAGCAGCCGCTTTGGCAGCAATAAAGCCCTGGCAGAAGTTGACGGCAAACCCCTTATTCAACACGTTGTTGCAAAAATGGCAGGCCTGTTTGCTGAATGTCTGCTGGTAACCAACACCCCGGAAGAGTACAGGTTCTTAAGCTTGCCGATGACCGGTGACAGGTACCGGGAGTCTGGTCCGCTGGCCGGCATTCATGCGGCGCTGCTGCAGATAAAAACGGAAAGCGCCTTTGTTGTTGCCTGTGACATGCCCAACCTGTCCCCTGATCTTATCCGGTATATCTGCTCTATCAACGGACAGGAATACGATGTCATCATTCCCTGGCTGGAAAGTGGCCAGGAACCGCTTTTCGGGCTTTACCGCAAAACGTCGCTGGCAACCATTGATTCCTGCCTGCAGCAAAAGGACTGCCAGATAATCAAAGCACTTGATGATTTGCGGGTCAGGCGTGTGCGCGAAACTGAAATATTATCGATTGCCGGTGACCTTTCCTGCTTCAGGAATATTAACCGTCCCGAAGATCTCTGATAACCCCGCCGTCACTTGCGTCCCCTTTCATTCCCTCTGGCAGGGCACCGGCTCTTCATCACACAGCTCTGTTATTATCGGATTCTCACCGCATACCCGGCAGCTTTTCTGCCTCTTCAGCCTGACTTTTTGAAAATCCATGGTTTTGGCGTCAAAGGTCAGCAGGGTATCGGTCAGGGCCTCACCGACTCCCAGCACATATTTCAATGCTTCCGCCGCCTGGATGGTGCCAAGCATACCGGCGATTGCACCCAGGACACCAACCTGCGAACAGGTCGGCACAATATCAGGCGGCGGCGGTTTGGGAAAAGCGCAGCGATAGCAGGCGGATTTTCCCGGCAGAACAGTCATTGTCTGGCCTTCAAAACGCAATATTCCGCCGTGTGAAAAAGGAATTTCCGCAAGAATGCAGGCATCGTTTATCAGGAACTTGGTGGCAAAATTATCCGATCCATCAATGACAAAATCATACTCCGCGATAATCTCCTCAATATTGGCGGCACATAGATGTATTCTGTGTGTTTTGACCGAAATATCAGAATTGATGGCCCGCATTTTCTCGGCAGCGGAATCGACCTTGGCTCTCTTGATGTCTTCGGTGAAATGCGCAATCTGGCGCTGCAGATTAGAGATATCCACGGTATCAGAATCCGCAATGCCGATGGTGCCGAGCCCTGCTGCGGCCAGATATAATGCCGCCGGGCAGCCAAGGCCGCCGGCCCCGACAATCAGGACCTTTGCCTGCAGAATTTTCTCCTGCCCTGCAAGGCCCACCTCCTGGAGAATAATATGCCTGCTGTAGCGTTCCAGCTGTGCATCGGTGAAATCCGTCATGCTTTCCTGCCCCTAGATCCTTGAGCCCACCGCATTATAATGGGCCTGCCTGTCGCTTGCCGGCAGGGCCAGAAAAGCATCTATTGCGGCCAGCATGTCATGCTTGTCTCTGCTGACAGAGCCTGACACATGGACATAGTTGTTCTCATGATCGCAGACTATGAATGTTGCAAGATCGTCGTCAAGTCCTGCCAGTAACAGCTTGAGCTCTAAAACGGTACCTTCCGGGGTCTGCGGTTTAAATTTTCCGGACCGTATTTCTGCATAAAGCGGGCATTCCGGCCCATCCGTTACGGAGTCGCCGCCGTACAGCCACAGCCTTCGCAAGCGGACGAATTCCGGTTCGGTTTCATTTATAAGCCGAGCCGTCTCTATAATATGGTTCTGCCAGTTGTCACTGCCGCCTAAACCGAGAAGAACATAGAAGGAAATTTCCACGCCCGCTTCTTTTAGCCAGACTGCCGTCTCTTTAACCATCCGCGGCGACTGGCCTTTGCGGTGAAAGTTCAGGGTTGCCGCATCACCAGACTCCAGACCGATATGCACCCGGTTGAGACCGGCCCGGGCAAGCTCCATAATCTTTTTCTCTTTCAGTTTCCAGAGGGTCGCTGCCCTGGCATAGCAGGTCAGCCGCTCCACCGGTAATACCTGCCGGAGATACCGGGCGATCTCGACAAATGCTTCCACCCCTATCTGCAGGGGGTCGGCGTCTCCGAAAAAAACATTTTCCGAACTGGGGAAGCGCTCTTTGATCAGGTCAATGTCATGTTTGACTTCGGCTACAGTCCGCCTGGAAAATTGGGGTTCCCCGAGGTGCGGGTACAAACCGCAGAAGCGGCAGCGGTTCCATTTGCACCCCCTGGTCAACCGCACAAGCAGGCTGCGGAATTCGCTTGGCGGCCGGATGATCAGGGTTTCGGGAAAATCTCTTTTGGCTTGCATGATAATAAACGTTTGTCGGGCTCATCCAGCCAAGTGGCTGACCGCCTCCTCAAGGCCGTCCAGGGAAAGTTCGTACATGGGAAAAATCTCCTTAATCATTGTTATTGAGCGGGAATGGCTCCACTGTCCCTGCTGGATGGGGTTGAGCCAGGCGGCATATCGGAACCTGTTCCTTATGTGTTGCAGGCTTTCCATGCTTGTGCGCCCGTTTCTCTCCTTTATATGAAGAGAACCGTCCCTGCTGACAAGTTCAAAAGGCGCCATACTGGCATCACCGACTATAATCACCCGGGTCTCGGGATCACACCGCAGCATGTCATCTAAAGGATATGGATTTTGCGACCTGGATGGATCCTTCCACAGGGTGTCATAGATAGTATTGTGAAAATAATACGTTTTCAGGTCCTTAAACTGCGCCCGGGCATAATCAAACAGGGTCTTGACTGTTTTCACATGGGGCTCCATGGACCAGCCGCCGTTATCAATTGCCAGAATAACCTTGAGGCGGTCTTTCAGCCTCTGCTCAAAAACAATGTCAATTTCTCCGCCGATCTTTACAGTGCTGTAAATGGTTTTATCAATGTTCAGCCGGTCTTTCGCGCCTGCCGGCACAAGGTTGCGCAGCCTTTTTAAGGCCTCACCCATGGATGCCTGACTTAAGGGGCCCTGGCCGGAATAATCCCTGTATCTCCGTGCCTGGGCGACCTTTATTGCCGACCTGAAGCCGGACTCCCCACTTAGGCGCATACCCCCGGGATGGAAGCCGGTATGTCCTACCGGCGAGGTACCGCCGGTCCCTATCCATTTACTGCCCCCGTGGTGCTCGCCCTGTTGCTCCGCTAGCCTTTTTTTAAAATAATCCAGCAGTTCCGCCCGGGAATATTCTGTCAGCTCAGCTTCGTCTTCCCCCAGCATACGTGCCGTTGCCGTTGGATGCCGCAGCCAGCGGTTGAGGAGCTCCCCGGCAATCTCGTCAATAATGAACCCCGGCCTCTCCGGCAGGGTGCCTCCCTTGAAATGGTGCGCATAAACCTGGTCATACAGGTCAAAGTAACGTTCACTTTTAACTAAAATGGTTCGTGCCGTTATATAAAAATCGTTCATATCGGAGACCAGGTCCTTGCTCAAGGCCTTATGCAGCGCCAACAGTGAAGTTGGGCTGACCGGCACACCCGCTTCCCGCAGATTATAGAAAAAGTTTATAAACATATTTTCTATGAAGGCTCCTGCCTGTTAAGGTTGGCGGCTTTTGCAAAATCAGCGCTTTTTTTGAATAATACACCCAGATAAGGCACCTCAGTTCCCAGCAAGCCGGCAGCTTTGCAATCAGGGTCAGCTGCCAGGGCACGCAGCCAGTTGATAAGCTCTCTGGTGGCGGGCCTTTTCTCTGTACCCTCAATTTGACGGAGCCGGTAAAAGGTCTCTATTGCCCTTTGGGCAAGATTGCTGTCAAGGCCGGGGAAATGCACATCAACTATCCGGCGCATCATTTCGGGATCAGGAAAGGCGATATGATGGAAATTGCACCTGCCGAGAAACGGGTCGGAAAGGTCCTTCTTGGCATTTGAAGTGATGATGATAACCGGCCGAATGAGGGCATGCACGGTTGTATCGGTTTCAATAATATCAAACTGCATCTGGTCCAGGATGTCCAGCATGTCGTCCTGAAAATCCGTGTCAGCCTTGTCGATTTCATCGATCAGCAGGACGACCCTTTGCCGGGCGGTAAAAGCCTGGCCTATTTTGCCCATTTTTATGTATTCGTTGATATTGCTGACATCCCGGCTTGAATCGCCAAAGCGGCTGTCATTCAAGCGGGTCAGTGTATCATACTGGTAGAGAGTATCGGTCAGCTTCATGCTGGACTTGACATTCAGGACAATCAGCTCCATCTCCAGGTGCTCGGCAATGGCGTGGGCCAGCATGGTTTTTCCCGTTCCCGGCTCGCCTTTGAGAAGAAGCGGCATCTCCAACTCCATGGAAACATTTACTATTTGGGCAAGTTCACTGTCCAGAATATACCTGCTGGCGCCGGAGAATGTATTGCTGCTCTTCATATCGACCTCTGTATTTGCATAATATTGATAATCATAATGCCTGTAACAGTTGAAACAACAGTGGCAGGGTCAGGAATGAAAGCATCAGCCCCAGCCCTATGAGTGCCGCCGTGAGCTCAGGAGCTAAGCCTGCAATCAGCGCAAGGGCCCCGGCAGTTACCATGGGCGGCATTCCCGCCTCAAACACCGACACCTTTGCTGCCAGGCTGTTCTGGTTTAATAACAGACAGATAGCGATGGCGGCAAGCGGCGCGATAACAAGTTTAATGACTAACCCGACGCCAAAAGGAAACCAGCTGCCGGGCGGCAGCTTCAGCTTCACCTGCATGCCTATGGCCACCATGACCACCGGGACAAGGGACGCGGCAATGCCCTGCAGAACTCCCGCAAGGACAGCCGGGTAGGGAACTGACATGGTAAGCAGGCCAATGACCAGGGCGATAAAAGGCGGAAACAGGCAGATTCTTTTCAGTATGGCCGGCACAGTGGGCTTTTCACTGCCGCTGTAGGTTGCCAGGACAAACGAACCATAGGTGGACAGTGCCAGAAAGGAACCGAACTGGTCGTATAGAACGGCGTAGGAGACTGACTCCGGGCCCCAGAAAGTCTGCACCATTGGAATGCCGAAAAATGACGTGTTGCCAAGGGGAACCACGAGCAGAAGTGCGCCGGTCGTTGCCCGCTGCCACTTGAATATGCGGGATGTCAGTATTACCAGCAGTGCTGAAACAAGCAGCATGGACCACGGCATGGACACGGGGACCAGCAGTTCTTTTGCAAAGGTCAGGCGCGGCACCTGAAGCAGGATCAGAGCGGGAAGCGAAACATAAATGACAAAGAGGTTGAGAGTTTGAGCGCTGTTTTCCGGAAAGATCCTCAGCCTGCTCAATAACATGCCGAGCACAAGCAAGAAAAAAATAATGATGAGATTTTCCATGGTTACATATTACCGGGCCCCGGCAACAGGATTACAGAGGGTGCCCAGGTTGTCAATTTCAAGTTCAAGGCTGTCGCCGGGTTTAAGAAAAACAGGCGGCTTTCTGGCACATCCTACCCCGCTTGGTGTCCCGGTCATGATAACCGTACCGGGAAGCAGGGTCATGGAGTCGGACAGGTATGCGATGAGTTCAGCCACTGTAAAAATCATATCAGATGTATTGGCATCCTGCATGAGCGTACCGTTGAGAAAACATCGCAGGCGCAAATGCTGTGGTTCGGGAATCAGCTCTTTAGTCACCAGCTCCGGCCCCAACGGGCAGAACGTGTCAAAACTTTTGCCGCGCACCCACTGCCCGCCGCCGCCATATTTCTGCCAGCGCCGGGCCGAAACATCATTGCCAATGGTGTAGCCCAGCACGTAATCAAGGGCTGCAGCAACTGAAACATCCTTTGCGGCCTTGCCGATAACTACCGCCAACTCAACTTCAAAATCAACCTGCAGGGGGTCCAGGCAGGATGGCGGCAGCAGTATCG
>JAWVYE010000091.1:0-6401 GCA_033722905.1 Desulfobulbales bacterium | reverse complement strand
TGCCGCCTTTGCAAAAAGTGTTTCCGTAGTTCCGCAATCCACTGAACAAGTTGAAAAATATAGTGTTCAGCCTGCTGAACCCCTCCCTCAGAAAGTGCAGATCAATCTTGAGTTTTTTAACAGCCAACCTCGGGCAATCCAGAGGAGACTTTTGGAAAAATGCTGTTGGCTCATGCGCTGTGAACCTCGATCGAGACAGATAGAAAACCTTCTGCAGCTTGCCAAACAAGATTCTTCTGGGGCCAGTTTGCATCTTGCCGCCGGGCTCCGGGTTGCGAAAAACAGAGGGCGCCTGAACTTTAAATATCCCGGTGGGGCCGGGCCATTTCGGGGCAATATAGAAAATCGCCCTGAGATTGAATTCCCGGAAACCACCATCCCGGGACCAGGCATTTATGACTTTACCATATTGAATAGAAGACTGGTAATAGAGGATAGCAACGGCTGCATTCCCGGCAGCGGGGATCTATCTCCCACTGGGGAATACCTTGACTCAGGGCTCTTCTCTTTCCCCCTTACAATAAGAGGCCCCAGACCAGGGGAGCGTTTTTATCCCCTTGGTGCACCGGGGAGCAAAAAAATCAGTGACTTTCTCAGCGATCAGAAAATTGCACGAAACATTCGGGCGCAAATACCGGTCTTATGCTCTGGGGACAATGTTCTTGCTCTGCCGGGCCTTCGCATTGATCATCGTTTCAGAATTACGGGAAAAACAACCCGTTCTGTCAGAGTTCGCTGGCAGGAGATGGAAAAGCCATTGGATATCGGATGATAGGCTGATTTTATTTTGCGCAATCTTCCTTGCACCCGAACAGGGTATAACTGGATGCAAGCAAAACAAAAAACCCCAGCTTGCTTCCCTCTTTGCTTTATTATCGCTATTCTTAATTAAATGTCGGAAGCCGTGTGGGGTTATTAATAATATAATATTATTTTCCTCTGCTGCCAATATATAAAAATGCCCCGATCAGCTTCACTTCAGAGGGTGGAAGAAACAGGCTCCGGGAAGCATCACGAGGCAGGTATTGATCTTAACAAATTCATCTTTTTTTATCTTTTAAAAAAATATATCGGCATAGCCTGAAAATGCACGCTTGTCTTTTGCAGCGGATTTTTTTTAAACTCTATCCATGAATAGAGTAACCACCATCAACTACTATAGTCTGCCCTTGGATCATGGCTGCCAGGTCTGAACACAGAAACAGGGCGACATCTGCCACATCTTCCGGAGTAGTCAGGCGACCCAGCGGGGTCTTGGATATTGCTGTATCAAGGATATCCTGTCGGTTGGGAAATTTTTTCAAGGCCTCGGTATCAACAGCGCCGGCACTGATGGTATTTACATTGATGCCCATTGGTCCTAATTCGACAGCCAGGTGGCGCACCAGAGACTCAAGGGCTGCCTTGGAAGCCCCCACTGCCGTATAATTTTCAATTGCCCGGACCGCCCCAAGGCTGGAAACAGCCATTACCCTGCCGCCCTTCTGCATGAGAGTAATACCTTCCCGCACCAGGGAGAGCAGGGCCCTGGCATTAATATCCATAGCCCAGTTCCAGTGACGGCTGCTTAATTCAAGAGCAGGTTTCAGGACCCCCGAGGCAGCATTACTTACCAAAAAATCCAGGGCCCCGAATTCTTTTTCAATGCGTGCAAACATGACTTTGACATCTTCGTCGTTTGCCACATTCGCCTTGACAACAAAGCATTTGACCCCGAAAGTTTCTACCGCAGCGGCAGTGCTTTCAGCATCCTTGCGGTGCCGGACATAGTTTACGACAACGTGTATCCCGTTTTGGGCAAATTTCAATGCAATTGCCCTGCCTATACCCCTCGAACCTCCTGTTATTAAAGCCACCTTGCCATGAAGCTGAAACATAGAAAATCTCCTGTTTTCCGACCAGTAATGAAAAGCCCGACGAATGGGTTTTGTCCAGGGCTGCCTGCTGCTATTAATGCAAAGTCATGAGCATTTTATAATTGAAATATGCTGCAGACTACCTCCAAATATTCCTGCTTTCAAGAGGATTCTTTGACCCGGGCCGCAAAACGCCGGCAAGCGCTGCCCAGCATTCTCAGGGGATTAAAGGAAACAGGTTTGAGAACTGACGGGGCAATAAAATCTCTGACCTTTATTTCTCTCGGTTTCAGCAACGGATAGTCGATAGTTTCCGTATCCGTTCCGGCCAGGCGGCGGCTGTGACATTCATTCCAGAGAGCGCTTTTGGCATGATCCAGTCCCAATACCTGTAATAACGAGGTATCCATGGCCACCGGATTTATGGAACCTGCAACCAGTCCCAAGGGATATGGCTCTCCGGAAATGGGACCGGTGGTGTGCATGGCGACTATACCATCAACCAATGTCATGCCACCCGGCATCACTGTCAATAAATCAACCAGGTGGGAGGCAAATTGCCGGGCATGGTTGCCATAACGCAGATGCCACCATGGCTTTTGGAAACCGACCACCGTGCCGAAATAATTTTTTATTGCCAGGGTTACATACAGCTGGCTGTGCGCTTTTATCCTGGGTAAGTTAACAAGAACATCACACTCGAGGGCAGCACGTGCTATACCCACCCTGACTCCACCGCTGAGTTTGAGCGTTGTCGATTGGTCAAAATTAATGCGCGCAACCGGCAATGCTGCCAGGGCTTTTTCAATTCCAGTGGCGCGCATAACTCCTGTTGCAGATCCAAATGCAGGTGAATCACCGATGGCGACCTTTGCGCCCCGATCCACAAACCATGCTGCCACAGCCCTGACAAATGCTGGATGTGTACATGCCAGATGGTCCCCGGTTCTGCCACTCAGCAAGTTCGGCTTAAGGAGTATCCGGCTGCCTGCGCTTACCCGGAACCCGACTGCTGTACAGAGCTGGTCAATTTTATGGTAAATTTCCCGGGAGTTATAGCTGGGGCAGGCAAGCAGTGCAACAGATGTCGAGTCAATCAGCATTTAGCAAAACACCATGTATGAACAACTCATTTCAGCACGTCGTAAAATAGAAAAAGGCCAACTTTGGGGGACAAAGTCGACCTTTTTCAGGAGAAAGGAGATAAGAGTATCACTCTTATAGTATATAATGCAATTGCCATGCCTGTTTTTCAATATACTATTTTTTCCAATAAACTCAGTATTATCAAGGGTTCTGTTCAATTCTGTTTATTATAATCAGTGAACATAAAAGTACAATATTTTGTACTTTGCAAAGCATTCGCAACCCAGCCAACCCGTAATCATTAATTTTAACTAATAAGAACAAGGAGATAAATGATTTATAAAAATTTGTACCCAGGCAGTCCCTGAAATACCCGGCCTGCATGGTGTCATTCCATGCCCTGGATTTTGACATTGAGAATTGGCCGGACAGCAAAAAACCGCCAGAATATTTCAGGTTGATTTGGCCCAGTTCAGCAGTCCTCCGGCCAGAAGAATTTCCCTGTGCCTCCCGGATACTTCAAGATTTGCCTGAACCGGCCTGTTGTCTATCAGCACCGTAAAAGTATTTTCCCCTGCCGTGATTTTCCGGCGGATATCGGGAATCTCTACAGCGGCGCCCTGCTTTAATGCATCATAATCCCCGGGATCATTAAAAGTTAACGGCACTATACCAAAGTTTATGAGATTCGCCTTATGGATGCGGGCAAAACTTTTAACCAGTTTAACCTGGACCCCGAGAAAACGGGGGGCCAGGGCCGCATGTTCCCTGGAGGACCCCTGGCCGTAATTCTCACCACCGATAACCATACCGCCTAAATCACCGGCAGCAGCATTGCGGGCGTTTTTTATGAAATCCAGGTCAACCGGATTAAAAACATATTCGCTGATGGCCGGAATATTGCTGCGCAAGGGTAAGATCTTCGCCCCTGCAGGCATGATATGATCCGTGGTGATATTATCACCAACCTTCAACAATACGGTACCGCGCCATGTATCTGCAAGCGGTTCGAACTCGGGAAACGGGGCGATATTGGGACCACGGATAATTTCCACATCCTCGCCATGCTCCAATGGAGTTTCAATCCTCTGGTCGCCGGGCAAATACTTTTCAGGCAGTGCAAAATTCGGATATTCACCCAAGTCCCGCGGGTCTGTAATTCTACCCTTCACCGCTGAAGCTATTGCCACTTCAGGGCTGCACAGGTATACCTGGTCATTAACCGTTCCGCTTCGCCCGGGGAAATTGCGTGGAAAGGTGCGCAGCGAAATTGCACCGGTGGGCGGGGCCTGCCCCATGCCGATACAGCCAAGACAACCGGCCTGGTGCACCCTGGCACCTGCCTTGACTAGGGTCAGCATATCACCGGATGCTGTTATGTTTTCCAGAACCTGGCGGCTGCCGGGATTAATCTCAAAACTCACATCAGAATTGATCTCTTCCCTCTCAAGTACCTTTGCCACAACCATCAGGTCACGCAGGGAAGAATTAGAGCAGGAACCGACCAGTACCTGGGCAACTGGTTTTCCCGACACTTCAGCTACCTTGACCACATTATCAGGTGAAGACGGACAGGCGATCAAAGGCTCAAGGGTTGCCATATCCAAATCAATCACCTCATCATACTTAGCACCCTCATCGGCGGCTATGGGCAGCCACAGGTCACCACGGCCCTGACTCTCAAGAAATTTCTTCGTGTTTTCATCCGCAGGAAATACCGACGTGGTTGCTCCCAGCTCGGCACCAAAATTTGTAATGGCAGCCCGATCGGTCACCGTCAGCTCGCTTACACCGGGCCCGAAGTATTCCATGATATAGCCGACACCGCCTTTTACTGACAACTGCCGCAGGAGTTCAAGAAGGACATCTCTTGCCGATACCCACTCCGGCAGCTTGCCGCTCAGCCTGATCCCGAAAATCTTCGGCATTACCATGTAAAAGGGCTTGCCGGCCATGGCCATGGCGACGTCCAAGCCTCCAGCACCAATGGCGAGCATACCGAGACCGCCTCCCGTAGGTGTATGGCTGTCTGAGCCTAACAGGGTCTTTCCGGGAGCACCAAAACGTTCAAGATGCACTTGGTGGGATATGCCGTTACCCGGAGGAGAAAAGTAGAGCCCGTATTTTCTGGCCACGGACTGCAGAAACTTATGGTCATCGGCATTTCTGAAATCGGATTGCACCAGATTGTGGTCGACGTAGCAGACCGATAACTCTGTCTGGACCCGGGGAATACCGGTTGACTCAAATTCCAGATAGGCCATGGTCCCGGTAGCATCCTGGGTGAGGGTCTGGTCAATGCGAATACCTATCTCCGCCCCTTTTTCAAGGCTTCCTTCGATTATATGGGAAGCCAGAATCTTTTCAGTAACAGTTTTAGCCATTGTATTACCTGCAAATTTTTTAATTTATTTTCTCCAGTGCACCTTAAGCACCCAATATGTGCCGGCCGGTCTTCTGCCGGCACATTATCATGCAAAGACCGAGCATATACCACATTCAAGAGGCAAAGTACATAAAAGAGCCCTGCAACATTAGAAATAAGCTCTTCGGCAAAATGGCTAATTAATAAAATTAATCAACACGCATATTATATACCTGGAAGCTCTTTTCAGACCGTAATCATTTATATTGCAAAATTCTCTTGAGATCAAATCTGAATTATTTTTTCAAATACAGTTTTACTGTTTATCAGTAACCACCCCGGATGTTGTAATGATTAAAGTAGACTATATACGGAAGTACACGTAAATATATTACAGCCCCAGGCGCCTGCGCTCCTTAATATGGCGGATTATTATGAATTCGGGCATGTTCAAGCTGGAAGAAACCTGAATTAAATAATATGATAATTGAAAAAAGTTGCAGAGAGCCGGGTCCAACACCATATGAAAAAAATTTCCAGGAACATATTTTTCTTCATCCTCATCGCTTTATTATTCGTAAGCTTAGCGCCGCGCTTGTTTTTTCTCGATGAGGTGCAAAAGGAAATAACCGCCCGGATCAGTACCAGCCTGGACAGTTACGTCACCACTGAGAAAATGCACTGGGTCTGGCTGCCTTTACCCCATCTGACCCTTATCAGTACACGTTTATCCGACGATCACTATAATTTTTTCCTGCCCAGGGTAAAAATTTATCCATCCTGGAAGGTTATGCTCGGCAGAACAGACAAAGCGGGAAAAATCGTTCTGGAAAACCCCAGCTTCCACATAAATAAAAGGGCATTTCTGCCCCGGGAATCTCCCGTACGCACTTTGCCTGAGTTTACTTTTGCCATTCTTAACGGGAAGCTGGAGGTTGAGGGAACGGAAAGCTATAAGGATATCCTCAGAAAGGATTCTGTAACAATAAGCGACATCGACGGCACATTCATACTACAGCCGCAGGAACTGGCAATAGACTTACGGGGTTCTGCTCCTGTGAGTAAAAGTATTAACCTGCGGGGAAGCCTCAATA
>JAWVYE010000090.1:0-6457 GCA_033722905.1 Desulfobulbales bacterium | reverse complement strand
GATGCAGTTACCGGATTGAGCGGCAGCGGCCCGGCCTATGTCTTCACCTTTTTGGAGGCCCTGATCGATGCCGGTGTTAAGGTCGGATTAAACAGAGCCGATGCTGAACTTCTTGTGATGCAGACTGTACTCGGTTCTGTCAAACTTGCCATGGAAAGCAAAGTGCACCCGGCCCAACTGCGGGCCATGGTAACCTCCCCAGGAGGCACAACTATTTCCGGTTTGCACGAACTGGAAGCAGCGGGTTTTAACGGCATCATAATGGATGCTGTTGAGGCGGCGACACAACGATCCAGAGAGCTTGGAAAATGAAAATTAAAAAAGCCGGAATAATTCTGAAAAAAAATAGCAGGAAGCCCAGCAAAATAGCCAGTGAGGTCATCAGCTGGCTGAACGAAAACGGTATTGAAACCGTTGTCGACAAAGTAACAAAGGACCTGGATATCCTAATTACCCTTGGCGGCGACGGCACTCTGCTTCATATAGCTGATAAGGCCAGCAGATATGAAATACCGGTTATGGGAATCAACCTCGGCGGCCTTGGATTCCTCACTGCGGTATCTGCCAAGGACCGCTTTGCAGCATTGAACCTGCTCACCAATGACCGGATGATCATTGAAAAAAGAATGCTCCTCAAAACAAGACTTATTGGCGCTCCTGGCCAGGATAGCGCATCCGGGGCTTACCTTTTTGCACTGAATGATGTTGTTATCAGCAAGGGTGATATCGACCAGATCGTAAATTACAGAACCTGGGCCGACCAGGAATTCATTACGACTTACCGTGCCGATGGACTGATATTTTCAACCCCAACCGGCTCTACTGCCTACAATCTGTCCTCCGGCGGCCCGATAGTCCAGCCGGGACTGCCCTGTATCCTTGTTACCCCTATCTGTCCATTCATGCTTGAAAGCAGGCCGGTTTTGCTTTCGCCCGATGTTACCCTGGTAACACAACTGGCGGGAAAAGCGGACAACGTTAAAGTAATTGTGGACGGACGCTTCACCTGGAAAATGGTGGAGAATTCCAGGCTTGAGGTGAAGACTGCAAAAAAACCCTTATCTCTGATCAGTATGCCCAAAAACGGTTACTTTGAGGTCCTGCGTGACAAGCTCAATTGGGGCGGCAGCAGCAGCAAGGTCCCGCCGTTTCCAGAGTAGGTTGCCTGCTGCAAAAAACCGGAAATTATCAGATCTTATTTGAGCCTGGGGTAGCCCTGGAAATCTACCCGGTGTCGTGCGTCTGCTCTGCAGCTGGAAACGGTCAACCACAGGGTTTTCATCGCAAAAATATCATGGATGTAACGTGGTTGCCGGCGAACTCCGCATCACTTCTTCTGCAATTGATATTTTTTCATTTTGTATTGCAGCAGGCTTTTGGTGATGCCGAGACTCTCGGCGGCGCGCGCCTGGACAAAATTGGCTTCCTTGAGAGCGCGTTTTATCATTTGTTCCTCCACGCCGCTCAGCACTTCGGGCAGGGGGAGATTTACCGGGAGTAATTTTTCAAAATCCACATCCGGAGACCAGTTCGCCGCCTTTTGGGCATCTGCTACATCCGGATGCACATCTTCTGTCTGGATAACATCACCGCTGCAGAGAATCGCTGACCGTTCGATGGTATTTTCAAGTTCGCGCACATTGCCTTCCCAGGGAAGGCCGACCAGGTAGCGCAATGCTGCACCGGATATTTTCAGGTTCGGTTTATTCAGCATTTTGGCAAACTTGCTGATAAAATGATCTGTCAGCATGGGAATATCATCAACTCTTTCCCGCAGCGGAGGCAAATGAATATGGAGGACATTCAAGCGGTAATAAAGGTCCTCGCGGAAGCGCCCCTCGTCGACCTCACCCTTTAACTCCTTATTTGTGGCGGTAATGATGCGTACATCCACATTAATCGGCTTTGTGCCCCCAACCCTTTCAAAGCTCCTTTCCTGCAGGACCCGCAGGAGTTTCGCCTGTAAAGGCATCGGTATATCTCCAATTTCATCAAGAAATAAGGTGCCCGAATCAGCAAGTTCAAACCTGCCTTTGCGCATGGCATTAGCCCCGGTGAAGGCACCTCTCTCGTGCCCGAACAATTCGCTTTCTAGCAGGGTTTCGGGCAAAGCTGCACAGTTGACAGAAATAAAAGCAGATTTCTCTCTGGGGCTGTTTATATGAATTGCCCTGGCGACCAACTCCTTGCCCGTCCCGCTTTCACCGGTAATCAATACCGATGCCGCAGTGGGAGCAACCTTTTCAATCAGCTGATAAATTTCCTGCATCCTGGCATTTTTCCCGACAATACTGGCATACCCATACCTGACCCTTGCCTCGTCACGCAGCCGCAGATTTTCCCGGAGCAGAGAGTAATGCTCAATAGCTTTCCTGATATTCAACAGCAGCTCTTCGTTGTTAAAGGGCTTGGCGAGATAGTTATAGGCGCCGGCTTTCATAGCTACCACTGCTTTTTCAACCTCACCGAAAGCGGTGATCATGATTACCGGCAGATCCTTATTATAGGCTTTGACAGCTTTTAAAAGATCCAACCCATCCATTCCCGGCATGCGCATATCAGTAATTACAAGATCAAGATCAGTCTCCTCCACGACCTTCAAGCCCTCTTCCCCCCTCTGGGCAGTCATGATCTCGTAGCCCTCCTCTTTGAGAAGTTCTGACAATACAATCAAGTAGTTAGGTTCATCATCAACAACTAAAATGGTATGCATACTCTCTCATCCTTAAAAAAACCAAAAAACTGCCTCTGATAATGGCAGTCATACTAATACATATCTCATATGTTCCCGGCATTATTTTTTTATTGCAGCAGCAAGTTCATAGGGTATGTATGTCCTCTGCAGCCACTCAGCCGTATTTTGACCTGTCCTTTCATGACCGTGAAAATCGCTGCCCCCGGTAACAAGCAGGCCGTATTCATTCGCCATGTTCAAAAGGGTTTTTTCTGCTTTCCGGTTATGCGAAGGATAATACACTTCAACGCCTGCGAGCCCCTCCCTGTTCAGCTCTTTAAGCAGTTGTGGAATGGTACGCAGCGAGGGATCAAGACTGGCCGGATGTGCCAAAACTGCAATTCCGTCTGCCTCGCGTATCATGGCAATTGCCTCTTTGGCGGAAAATCTGTATCTCTCTGCATAAGCAGCCGCGCCCCTGCCAAGATAATGCTTAAACGCAAGGTCAATAGTCCTGGTCACCCCTTTATCGACCAGCAAACGGGCAATATGCGGACGGCCGGTCTGCCCATATTCGGAATAATACAGCAATTCACCGGGATCGACACTGATACCGAGTCTGTTAAGATTTGCAATGATTTTGGCATTTCTGTTCTTTCTTCCATCCTGCAGCAGCTTTAAACGTCTGTTGAACTGCTTGTCTTCATGATTAAAGCGGTATCCGAGAATATGCATTGAGGTTTCGCCATGCCATGAGCTTATTTCAATACCCGGAATCACTTCAATTCCTTTTTCACCGCCCCTTGCCATGGCCTCACCGGTACCTGCAGCGGTATCATGGTCTGTTATGGCTACAGCTTTGAGACCATGAACTGCAGCAAGGTCAACTATTTCAGACGGCCTGTGGACACCGTCTGAAAACGTTGAATGGATGTGCAGGTCAATTATTGCAGACAAGGCCATGGATTACTATATCGAACTTAAGCCAAAAGTACATCATAAAGGTGGTAACACTGGGAATTCAGAGAAGAAAATCGCTTACAGCCAACGGAAGAACAGTGATGCAGATGTTTCAGCAGCCGGCATGGCTTGAAATCTCACCAGTGCAAGCCGATTTTTCTTAGCGGCAGCAAAACTCCAGGGGTTGAAAACTATAATTTTACACTGCCGGACCGGTGTGAGAATAATAACTTTGTCTCCGGCAGATCAGGATAGGGGTACTTCACACCCCGACGGGTCTGCATGACATTACCCTATTCTGCAATTATGGCATATATCTAAGGAGGTAGTGCAGAAGACTTTGAATGTTTTTTTTATAAAACCGCTTTACAAAGCTGAACGTTCACAATGGTCAGCACATATTTAACTCAGCCTCATACCGGAAATCAACCGCCCGGCGCCCTGAAAACAAATGGAGCAAGTCCTTAAGTGCTATTTCCCTTACTCATCTTAACCTGTTCTTCCATGACCCAGACAATCTGCGATTTATTCACGATAACAGCAGCGTCTTTGGTATCACCCAATGTGGCGTTATACATTATGAGAAATTTGTTCTGTCCCTTGATGAGAAGGTCACTAACCCTGTCCATAGGCAGTGACTCACTGTTCAGGTTGATGTTGCCACGGATCAAGGAACCATCGATGGTCTGGACAAGAACCATCCTGTTTTCCTTACTTGCGTAATTATTGAATTGATCGAAATCATTGGAATCATCATATTCCATTTCACTCACATCCCACCCCTCCCCTGATGCTAACTCCTGCATAATGCTCCTCTCTTCAGTTCAAAAATTAATTATTCTTTTCTAGTCTGCTGACCCTTAACGAATCATGCCCCTCAACTGAGACAAGCTCCGCGCCAAAGCTGCCAACCTTTGCCCTGCTCTTCATCTTTATCAGCAGCCGACGTTCATCAGCCGTGACCCAAAGTTTTATTTTAGCCTTCTGCTTCTTTGAAAATACGCCCTCGACATTCTTCAGGTCAGGTTCAAGAACCAATGTCTCAAAGGTACCGGCCGGAACCTTGATGGTTTCCCTGCCCAATACACGAAGGATGCCCATCATATTCTTTTTTCCGTCTGTAATCGGACGCTCAAGTTCAGCAATTTGCTGAAAATCATGTAATCTTGCATAATAAAAGACCGATAGAGGATCAAAACTTCCAGGCATCAGACCTATTATTTTTGGTTCTTTATCAAAATTGACGTATGTTGATTCATTCCTGTCCCAGTCAAAGTCAACGGTGATTTTCCTAATCGTCTTGCCCTCTTTCTGGTCCTTTCTGTAAAAGAGTGAATGGTTCATATTTGCATCAGTGTAAGAATCGATACGATCCCTGACCTTAAAGAAAATATCTACAAATGAGTTGGAACGGGCTGTCATAACGAAATGATGCGCCTTGGCCCCATCAATTTCTTCCATATCAAGCACTTCAAGGGTAGCCCAGCCACCCGGTATGGCACCATATTTCAAGATATAATTCATCTTTTCCCCAGGTTTAAAGGGTTTTTCAACTGCACCAGCCGGGCTGAGGATAAAAACAATACCCAGAGAGGTTACCAGTAATAAAATAAATCTTAATAAACGTCGCATAATACCCTTTGACCATATCTTTTAATACAGCACCATAAAAGTTTGGCTCTAATTGTATAAAAGTTGCAGCGCTGTATTATTATCATCCGGAAAGCCTCCCGGTTATCAGTCGGTAAGGAGCCGAAAGTTTTTTTGCCGATATTATATATATACTCTACTGCCGTATGGCTTTACCAGTAATAAAAACAAATAAAAAAAATTTTTCCAACTGGACTGTAGAGATTTTTTTTTGTTATGATTTAATTTTTATTATATTTTTGCTGTTTATTATAATTCTTTTTTGTTAACAGTGTCAGCCCCAGAAAAAAATTAAAAACACACAGGCTGTTATGACTCAAGAAAAAAGGAAGCTGACCAGGGTTCAACTGATATATTACCTGCGGATTTTTGACAGCAATACAGGGACAAATATTGGTCACCTGGTAGATATTACAACCGAGGGGATCATGGTAATCAGCGAAGAGCCGGTCCCGGTTAATAAAGACTATACCTTTATTATGCATTTGCCAAAAACCATGTCAGGCCGTGAAAAAATTCAGTTCAAAGCCCACTGCCTCTGGTGCAGGCTGGATATTAATCCGGACTTTTATGTTTCCGGTTACCGGATTATGGAAATCCAACCCGATGAGCTGATGACCATTAAAGCGCTAATCAATGATTATGGTTTTAAAAGCACATAAAGTCGATATGGGGCCAAAGGACAACATATGCAAAGTGCAGATAGAATACCCCTGTCAATGGCTGTACAAGGTTATCGGTGCAGACCTTGAAAAACTGCGCCGGACCTTAATGGAAATAGCAGGTGATGATTCCGGCAGGATATCCTTTTCCAACAGCAGCCGGACAGGGAAATATCATTGTCTCAACCTCGAAATAACTGTCAGAAGTGAAGAGGAACGTAATTTCATCTACATGCAGCTTAAATCACTCCCCGAGGTTAAAATAGTATTATAGGACCGCAAATACCCTGCAAGAAGCAAAATTTCAATCGTGCCCGCCTCGCATCAGCATTCACCCCAAGAAACAATTGCTGTTTCTAAAGCAATTGTAAAAGCTCATAAAGCAACTTTTTTCAGCAGGGCAGTAATTAACAATAGTCAGCCATTAGTAATACCATGCCGGCGTCACTTGAACCTGTTGCCCGATATTATTATTATATAGTAAACGTTCTGCTTCAGACCCTGGCTGTCT
>JAWVYE010000089.1:0-6478 GCA_033722905.1 Desulfobulbales bacterium | reverse complement strand
CTGCTAAACGCTGGATATATATACTGTTCCAGATATAGACTGAAAAAAAGAGTGCCGCCGGTTTGCCTGTCGCAATGCTGCGCAAAGTGGGGTAATAGGGATCATTGATTGTGTACTGGGCAATTTCCGGCCGGCAATCCGGCAGGTTTTCCTCCAGTGCTGACCTGACATAAAAAAGCGCCAGGCAGGAATGGATAAAACGGGCGTTAAAGGCTATCAGTCTGCAGATCATGGCATCAAAACTCCCAACCCTTAATACTTCAGCACAGCCAAAATAAATACAATTTCAGTCCACTTTAGCTATTAATAATTTTATACGCTTTCCTTTTTTTCTGAGCATGCTTACTATTAAGCATTAAATCCCTTATTTTTATAAATTTTCAAACAGGAATGGCTATGGTTGAACTTCCCAAAAAACTCCATTGTTTCACTATTGTAATTATAGTGCTGCTCAGTGCATTATTTCTCAAAACAGAGTCCGTGGCAGCCAAGAATTTAACTGCCCCGACCCACTCCATTTCCCTGGAATTTGAACTGCAGTCCAACAGCCTTCAGGCAAGCTCCCGCATTGACCTGCCGGCCGGGCTCAGTCTTTACCTGGACTATTCGCACTTGAACGTTTCCCGGATCCATATCAACGGTCAACAGAGAGACACAGACGCCGCTGACAATTATCTCGAAATACCTTCTTCGCCTGAAGGACAGGAGATCTTAATCACGTACAGTAAAGAAATTGGGCCGGATTCATCCCCCTACAACCTGATCAGCCAGGCAGGCATAACCCTTGTTGACAGCTGGTACCCTGTTGCAAATACGGAAATGTTTTTCGAGTTGACAGCCCGCATACCTTTACACTTCGAGGCAGTTTCCGAAGCTGAAGAAATAACAACCATAGAATTACAGGACAGCAAAGAGGTGACATTCCGTTTTCCGCATCCCCTGTTTTCGCTGAATTTTGTCGCAGGTCCTTATGTTGTCAGCCGGGAAAGTTTTGGCTCCGGCAAGACCCTGGCGGCGTATTTCTTTCCTGAAGACGTAGAACTGGCCGCCAACTACCTTGTAAAGGCAAAACATTATCTTGAACTGTATGAAGATATGCTTGGGCCTTACCCCTATGAAAGTTTTGCAATTGTCGAAAACAGGCTGCCTTCAGGTTTTGCCATGCCCACCTTCACCCTGCTGGGCCAATCTGTTGTAAGGTTACCCTTTATTGTTGACACTTCGTTAGGCCATGAAGTTCTCCATGCCTGGTTTGGAAACGGGGTGCGCATATCGCCCGCAGAAGGGAACTGGGTCGAGGGGTTGACAACCTACCTGGCTGACCATACTTTTGCCGCCGATAAAGGCAGGGATAAGACTTTCAGAAAGGCGCAGCTTGTTAAATACCAAAGTTATGTCAGGCCTGAAATGGATCTGCACCTGCGTGATTTCAGGAACATAGGCCACAGCGACAGCAGGAGTAAACCTCTGCGCTCAGTAGGCTACAATAAGTCTTCCATGTTTTTTCACATGTTGCGCAGGCATTTGGGCGACGAAATTTTCTTTACCGCCCTGAGGGATTTCTACACACAGTCGAAGTTCAAGGCAGCCGGCTGGACTGATCTGCAAACCAGTTTTGAAAATGTTTCCGGCCTGGACATTGAGGATTTTTTCTCCCAGTGGCTTGACAGAGAGGATATTCCGGTGCTCAGGGTCATCGATCCTGAAATCATCCACAAAAACGGCTATCCGCTCTTGCAGTTTTCCATTGTGCAGGAGAACGCAACATCCTATATACTGAAAGTACCGGCAGTCATAAAGACCGCCACAGAGGAAATACACAAAAAACTGCTGCTGTCCCAATCCGAGTCTTTTTTTGAAATCCCCCTGACAAGTGTCCCCCATTCACTCGTCATAGACCCTGGATACGACCTGGTCAGAGAACTGGCTCCCGCCGAACTGCCGCCCACATGGTCCCGTTTTCTGGGGGCGGAGAACATACTGGCAATCCTGCCGTCTGCAGAGCATGAAACGCATTACGCGGCAATATTGCAGCAACTGGAGCATCTGGAGGGTAAAATCCTGCTGCAGGATGATGTTTCTGATAAGGACCTGGCTGAAAACTCCCTGCTTTTCCTGGGCACCGAAGGAGGTTTGAGCCGTTCACTTTTTGCCCGGCCAGACCACGCGCCGGACGGTTTCACCCTCGATGTTCGCAACAACCCCTTAAATCCGGCACAGGTTGCTGTTCTCATGACGGGATCAGACAGAGAACAGGTGGAAAAATCTGCAAACAAGCTGCGGCACTATGGCAAATACAGCTACCTCTCTTTCAAGGATGGACGTATCCAGCAAAAAGATATCGCTGAAACAAATTTCGGCATCACAGTTGATTTGTTCCGGCTGCCAGCCGGAATAGAAGCAGACAGGGCAAAAACCTTTGAAGATATCATTGCCAAGTTGCTGCACTACCAGGTCATTTATATTGGTGAAGGGCATACCAACTATGAAGATCATCTGCTGCAGCTGGAAATCATCAGGGCCCTGCATCAGCATGATCCGCGTCTGGCCATTGGCATGGAGATGTTCACCCGGCAGAGCCAGCCTGTCCTCGACCGCTATATTGCCGGTGAACTGGATGAAAAATCCTTCCTCAGAGAATCTCATTATTACACGACCTGGCGCTATGATTACAGGTTGTACAGGGATATTATCAATTTTGCCAGGTACAACACTCTTGCTGTCGTCGGCCTGAATCTTGAAAAGGATATTGTCAGCCTGGTTTTCAAGGGTGGCGGCCCGGGCAGCCTGGATGAAGAGGATGCCGCTAATTTACCCGTTGACAGGAAGCTTGATGAACCCGGTTACCTGGAAAGGATCGAAACAGCCTTTATAATGCATGCGGACCAGAAGCAAAATGGGAACTTCAACGGTTTTCTGCAGGCCCAGGCATTATGGGATGAAACCATGGCCGAGACTATTGCCGGGTATCTGACCAACCATCCCGATAAACGCATGGTGATCATAGCGGGCCAGGGCCATGTCGACAGGATTAACGCCATTCCGCCCCGGGTCGGGCGTCGACTGCCGGTCTCCCAGAGTGTGGTTATAAACAGCAGCGGTTCAGCGGCCGATTCTCAAATTGCTGATTTTATCTTTTTCTCTCCACCGGCAAGCCTGCCGCCCTTTCCATTGCTGGGGGTAGTGCTGGAAGATACCGATGATGAGGAGGGCGTCCTGGTTGCAAAACTCAGTTCCACCGGGCAAGCCAAAGATGCGGGCATCAAGGAAGAAGATATCATCCTGGCCATCGATTCCGCGCCGGTGAATGATGTGGAAGATATTAAAATTGAGATGCTTTACAAGGAAAAAAGCGAATCCGTCAACGTGCGCATCAGGCGCAAGGCTTTTTTAGCAGGCGCTAAAGAGCTGGAGATTACCATACCATTGAAAAGGCCCAAAAAACGACACCACATGTGAATGAACAGATCACATTCCTGACTCTGTAAATCCCGGGTAATTAAAAGGTTCAGGCAGGTGACGTACCGGGCCTGTAATATCAGCCATGCTATTTGCCGTAACGGGTCAGGAGGCCCCGTTAATTGCCTCTGTGATCCGCACTGCCTGGACCGTCTTTCCCACATCATGGACCCGCAGAATTGCCACCTTTCTTTGCGCACAAAGTGCTGATATGGCTGCAGTCGCCACATCTCTGGCATCCACTTCCGCGTCTAAAATTTTGCCGATAAAAGATTTACGCGAATGTCCGATCAGTACCGGGCAGCTCAGTTCAGAAAACTCTGATACCCTTTTAAGGATGCTGAGGTTATGGTCAACGCTCTTGCCGAAACCGATTCCCGGGTCAATAATAAAGCGCTCCCTGGAAATCCCTTTGACCTCAGCCCAGGCCAGTCTCTGTCTGAAAAATTCCTTGATCTCAGCCACAACATCATCATACTGGGGAGCGATCTGCATATCTGCCGGAGTGCCCTTCATATGCATGATGATGACCGGGACATCTGTTTCTCTGACCAGGGAAAGCATCTCCTGATCAAAACGCAACGCACTGATATCGTTTATGATATCTGCACCTTCTGCGAGTGCCCTGCGGGCGACTTCCGCCTTTGTCGTATCAATTGATACCGGAATGGCAGATCGCTGCCGGATCAAGCTGATTGCAGGCAATACCCGGTCAAGTTCAGCGGCCATGGACACAGGCTCGGCAAAAGGGCGGCTTGACTCACCGCCCACATCAATAATATCCGCCCCTGCCTCAAGCATGGCGTCAACCTGGGCTGCTATGGTATTTTTCGAGATAAAGCGGCCGCCGTCTGAAAAGGAATCCGGCGTAACATTCAGAATTCCCATGACCAGGACTTTTGCGCCGTGTTCAAGGTTCATGGTCTTTGTGCAAGATAGGGGAAAAACTATTCAGGCCGGATAATTATTCACCTGCTTCTGCTTGCGCGTCTTCCCCTGCCAGTGGTTCATCCTTCTCCTGCTGCTCGTCAGCGGCCCGGCTGTCCTTTTCTTCACCGGCGCCGGACTTGGCCGCCTCAATGATATTGCGGATATCCTCCTCCACGATGGTCTCTCTTTCCAGGAGAGCATGGGCCATGTCATGCAGGACCCGGCTATTGTCGGTGAGAATTTTTTGCGCCGTTTCATGGGCAGATTCCACCAACTCTTTAACTTCCGCGTCAATGCGGATGGCGGTATCTTCACTGTAATCACGGTGCTGGGCAATCTCCCGGCCCAGAAAAATCTGCTCTTCCTTTTTGCCATAGGTCAGGGGCCCCATGTCACTCATGCCCCATTCGCAGACCATTTTCCTGGCCAGGGTGGTTGCCTGCTCGATGTCATTTCCAGCACCGGTCGTAATATCCTCAAAAACCAGCCTTTCAGCTACCCGGCCGCCGAGGAGAATGCAAATCCTGTTTATCAGATAATTTTTTGAGTGGGTATGTTTTTCCTCTATGGGAAGCTGCTGGGTGAGCCCAAGGGCCCTGCCGCGCGGGATAATCGTCACCTTATGGATAGGGTCAGTATTGGGAAGCATTATGGCCACAAGGGCATGCCCTGCTTCATGGTAGGCGGTAATTTCCTTTTCCTTGTCGGTGATGATCATGCTGCGCCGTTCAGCGCCCATCATGACCTTATCCTTGGCCAATTCAAGGTGCTCCATGGTAACTTTATCATCGCCGCTGCGGGCTGCAAGCAATGCGGCTTCATTGACCATATTCTCCAGGTCGGCCCCGGTAAAACCGGGCGTCCCCCTGGCAATCACCTGCCATTCGATATTATCAGCCACTGCAGTTTTGCGGCCATATACTTCGAGAATTTTTTCCCGCCCTTTAACATCGGGGATGGGCACGACAACCTGCCTGTCAAAACGGCCCGGACGCAACAGTGCCGGATCAAGAACATCGGGCCGGTTTGTTGCGGCGACAATAATGACACCCTCGCTGGATTCGAAACCATCCATTTCAACGAGCAGCTGGTTGAGGGTCTGTTCACGCTCGTCATGCCCACCGCCCAGGCCTGCGCCACGGTGGCGGCCCACTGCATCGATCTCGTCAATGAAAATGATACAGGGAGCATTCTTTTTACCCTGGACAAAAAGATCGCGAACCCTCGAGGCGCCCACGCCGACAAACATCTCAACAAAATCAGAACCGCTTATGGTGAAAAAAGGCACCTCCGCCTCCCCGGCAATTGCCTTTGCCAGCAGTGTTTTGCCTGTACCGGGGGCTCCGGCAAGGAGAACACCTTTGGGAATTCGGCCGCCCAGCCGGGTGAATTTCTTGGGGTCCTTCAGAAAATCAATTATTTCAGAAAGCTCTTCCTTGGCTTCTTCAATACCTGCCACGTCCTTGAAGGTGACCTTTGTTTCTCCCTTTTCCATAAGCCGGGCCCTGGTTTTTCCAAAAGACATGGCACCACGGCCGCCCATCTGCATCTGGCGCATGAAGAATATCCAGACACCGATGAGGAGCAGCATGGGAAACCAGGAAACCAGGATAGTCACATACCAGGGAGTGTCCTCTTGCTGTTTTACGGAAATATCAACACCGTTTTTACGCAGCATCGGGATGAGTTCAGAGTCGTCGGGGCTTATGGTGCGGAAATCGTTGCCGCCCCTGAGTGTCCCCAGGATCTGATCGCCTTCAATGGTGACCTTGTTAATTGCGCCTGATTCAACACTGTTTATGAAGTCACTGTAAGAAATATCAACATGCTGGAGCTGCGGCTTATTAAACAGATTGAATAGAAGAATCATGGTCAAGCCGATTACCAGCCACATGCTCAGGTTTTTATAAAATGTGTTCAAAATTTAGCCCTCTTTGCAAATCAGTTTGCCAGCCAGTGGCAATACCGGTTTGGCATTTAAAAATATTTAATTTTACAGAGTAGTTATATAATACTCCAAGTATAAATTATCACAATTAAAAATAAGTTCAGACCCGGCAAATGTCCAGCCCGTTTTCCACAAAAGGGT
>JAWVYE010000088.1:0-6480 GCA_033722905.1 Desulfobulbales bacterium | reverse complement strand
TTGACCAGTGCCATTTTGAGAATATTGTAAAAGGCGGCAACCAGGTTCTCAATCCAGTAAAGAAGAACAATAAACCGTACATCCCAGTCAAACAGGAAAATGCCGATAAGGGGAATAAGGTTTGCGCCGATCAGGGTGACCAGTGATAAAGTGTCTTTCTGTTTAAGTTGCAGCATAAGTGTCTGTAGTCAGGCGGCCGTTTGTTCCCTGGAGCGCTTTATTTAAATGTTCGCATGCAGTTTTGGATTTAATGCCGCTGTTAACAGTATCATTTGAAAACCGGGCATTCAACCAGTTTTAACCATCTGCCGTCTTCGATACAGGATCAGGTAATAATTTTGATGATAAGCGGCAGGCTGAACATTGATAAGCCTGTCTGGACTGCAATGATGGTAGACATCAGCCTGGTGTCGCCACCAAGCTGTTTTGCCAGAATATAGGATAAGGGTGAGCCCGGCAATGCGGCAAAAAGGACAGCCACTGCGGTCGAAAGGCTGTCTACACCGAAAAAATAACAACAGAGCCACATGAGGAGCGGCATGAGGATCAGCTTGAGGAAACAGCTGTAAACAATCTCCCGGTCCGCTCTCTTTACGGAGGAGATCTGCAATGATGCCCCGACTGCCAGGAGACCCAGCGGCAGTGACCCCCGACCAAGAATTGTTGCCAAATTTGCCAGCACCTCCGGCAGCTGCAGGCCGAGAAGGTTCCAGGCCATACCGCTGAGGCAGGCCAGAATCAGGGGGTTTTTCAGTACGGTCGTCAGAATCCAGTACCAGCTCCCTTTCTGGCCGCCGTAACGGGCCAAAACCATTACACACAGAATATTGACTAAAGGGATCATGACAGTGATATATACAGCGGCCACATAGAGTCCCTGGTCACCGAAAAGGGTAAAAGCGGCGGCAAAACCTATATAAGAGGTAAAGCGCAATGATCCCTGGAAAACTGAAGTAAAGGATGCGTCCCTGTCAGACAGCAGCGGACGGAAAAAAAGCAGGAGGCCGCTCATGACAAACACAGTTGCTAACAGAGCCCAGACCATGGACGCCACGCTGAAATATTCCCATGAGGCGCCGGCGCTGCTGGAAAAGAGCAGGGCCGGGTAGAGAAAATAATATACCAGCCGTTCCGTGCCCGGCCAGAAAGCATCACCGGGAAACTTGCTTTTTTTAAAAAGGAAGCCGCAGATAATTATGAGAAAAACCGGGAGAAGAGAGGAAAGAACGGCGGGGGTGTTCACAATATTCAGCCGGAAAATTTACGGGATGGACCTGCTGTTGATGCGGCATGCAAATTCTGCCGCCGCCTGTAACCTTTTGCGGGAAGGAAAAAATCCTGGTTCATCGTGAAACACCCGGCTTACTCCTCTTCTGAGAAAATGGCGGCTTTGAGAAACTCCCTGTTCAGCCTGGCAATATGCCGTATGGAAATACCTTTGGGACAGGCGGCTTCACATTCACGCTCATTGGAGCAGTTGCCGAAGCCCAGTTCATCCATCCTGCTGACCATGTCCAGGGCCCTTCTGGCACGCTCAGGATGTCCCTGTGGCAGCAGGGACAGGTGGGAAACCTTGGCAGCAACAAAGAGCATGGCCGAAGCATTGGGGCACGCCGCCACACAGGCTCCGCAGCCGATGCAGGCAGCGGCGTCCATGGCCTCCTCGGCATTCTTCGGGGGGATCCCAATGGCGTTTGCATCAGGGGCGCCGCCTGTATTGACTGATACAAAGCCGCCGGCAGAGATCATCTTATCCAGGCCGCTTCTGTCCACAACCAGGTCTTTTTCAAGCCTGTAGGCCCTGGCCCGGAACGGCTCAATGACCAGGGTGTCGCCGTCATTAAAATGGCGCATATGGAGCTGGCATAATGTGGTTTCCTTTTCCGGGCCGTGGGGGTGCCCGTTGACAACGGCACCGCACATGCCGCAGATGCCTTCACGGCAGTCATGGTCAAAGGCGACCGGCTCTTCACCTTCCCTGGTAAGGCGCTCATTCAGAACATCAAGCATCTCCAGAAAAGACATGTCCGTCGAAATGGGGCCGCTGGCATAGGTCTGAAACCGGCCTGGAGCATCCGGCCCTTTCTGCCGCCAGATCTTCAGGGTTAATTGAATTTCACTCACTTGTAGCTCCTCTGGGATGGCTCGACATTTTCAAAAGCCAGGGGCTCCCTGTGAAAATCCGGACTGTTGCCATCTCCGGTATATTCCCAAACAGAGACATGGGCATAGTTTTCATCGTCACGTTTGGCCTCATTTTCTTCAGTTTGGCTCTCTTCCCTGAAATGACAGCCGCAGGATTCCTTTCTGGAAAGCGCATCCACAACCATGAGTTCGGCAAATTCCAGGAAATCGGCGACCCTGCCGGCCCGCTCCAGGGACTGGTTCAGTTCCATGCCGCTGCCGGGAATGGTAACGTTCTGCCAGAAGTCCTCCCTGATTGCAGGGATCCTGTCCAGGGCCTGCTGCAATCCTTGTTCGTTTCTTGCCATACCGCATGAATCCCACATCAAAAGCCCCAGTTCACGATGAATTTCATCAACGGTTTTGCTGCCGTTAATGGCAAGCAATCTGTCAATTCTGGCTTGCGCATCAGCGGCGACCTGCTTGAAGGCCGGATGGTCTGTGTCCCGGGAACCGGCAGGAATACCTGCCAGGTAATCGCCGATAGTATAGGGGATCACAAAGTAGCCGTCTGCAAGCCCCTGCATCAGGGCGCTGGCTCCCAGCCTGTTGGCCCCATGGTCGGAGAAATTGGCCTCGCCGAGAACAAACAGCCCCGGCACGGTGGCCATAAGGTTGTAATCCACCCAGAGGCCGCCCATGGTATAATGTACTGCCGGAAAGATCATCATGGGTTCACGCATCGGGTCGGCGGCTGTAATTTTTTCATACATGTGAAAGAGATTGCCGTACTTCCGGGTGATGACCCCTGCCCCGTCCCTTTTGATTGCCTCACTGAAATCCAGATAGACCGCCAGCCCGGTTGAGCCCACACCCTTGCCCTGGTCGCACTGCTCCTTGGCATTTCTTGAGGCAACATCGCGCGGCACCAGGTTGCCGAAACTGGGGTACTTGTTTTCCAGGTAATAGTCCCGTTCATTTTCCGGAATATCTGCCGGTGGTCTGGTGTCATCCGGGTTTTTTGGGACCCAGACCCGTCCGTCGTTGCGCAGACTTTCACTCATGAGGGTGAGTTTGGACTGATAGGTGCCGTGCACGGGAATGCAGGTGGGGTGGATCTGGACGAAACAGGGATTGGCAAAGAATGCCCCTCTTTTGTAAGCGCGCCAGGCAGCGGTGACATTGGAGGCCATGGCATTTGTGGAAAGAAAATAGACATTGCCATAGCCGCCTGTGGCCAAAACGACTGCATGGGCTGCATGGGACTCAACAGCGCCGTTGAGCATATTGCGCGTCACAATGCCGCGGGCCTGGCCGTCAATGACAACCAGGTCCAGCATCTCACGACGGGAAAGCATGGTGACCTTGCCCTTGTTCACCTGGCGCATGAGAGCGGCATAGGCACCCAGGAGAAGCTGCTGCCCTGTCTGGCCGCGGGCATAAAATGTACGTGAAACCTGAGCCCCGCCAAAGGAACGGTTTGCCAGCTGGCCGCCGTATTCACGGGCAAAAGGAACGCCCTGGGCCACACACTGATCGATGATATTGTTGCTTACCTGGGCCAGGCGGTAGACATTGGCCTCCCTTGCTCTGAAATCGCCGCCCTTGATGGTATCGTAAAACAGGCGGAAAATGGAATCTCCGTCATTCTGGTAGTTCTTTGCCGCGTTGATGCCGCCCTGGGCAGCTATGGAGTGACCCCGGCGCGGGCTGTCCTGCAGACAGAAGGTGGTGACATTATAGCCGAGTTCCGCCAGGGAGGCAGAAGCTGAAGCACCGGCCAGCCCGGCCCCGACAACAATAATATCATATTTGCGCTTATTGGCCGGGTTTATAAGCTTGCACGCGAAACGGTGCCGGTCCCATTTCTCTGCCAAAGGGCCGTCGGGAACTTTTGCATCCAGTATCATTATTCGATCCTTGCCATTAAAAGGAATTTTTTGGAACTCATAAAATGTTTCAATACGCTGCTGGTTTCATTGTTGCGGATCACAGAAGAAAATTTCTGGAAACAAGGGCCAGGAACGGGATGAGAATAAAAACAGCGCCCACAACAATGCTGAAGATCAGAGCTCCTTTAAAGAGCACCTGGTTGTATTTATCATGATTGAAACCGACGGACTGGAACAGGCTCCAGACGCCATGGCTTAGATGCAGGGCAACCGCCAGTAAGGAAAAAATGTAAAACATACCCAGCGCCGGCCTGCTCAGCAGACCCCGGACCAGGTCCGCCACCGGAATACTTTTATCGGTAAAATGAAAGTTCAGCAGATGGACAACGATGAAGACCAGGATAATGACCCCGGTATAGGGCATGGTGCGCGACCCGGGGGAGCGGCCGCCTCCGGATCTGCTAACCGCATATCGCGCAGGACGGGCCTGGAGATTTTCCAGATAGAGTAGTACTGCGGTGATAATATGGATGAGAAATAAGGCAAGCAGGCCGATTTCAAAAACGAAAAGAAATGTATCCATGGTATGCAGCTTTTCAGCATAGGTGTTGAATGCTTCACGCCCCAGAAAGCTGACGGAGTTGCCGAGCAGGTGGGCTAAAAGGAAAAGACAGAGCAGCAGGCCGCTTGCCGCCATAATGCTTTTTTTCCCTATGGATGAACGATACAGGGAGGTAATCCAACCCATAATGTCCTCTTTGTCTATACTTATTGGTGGATATTATAGTATGCTTCAGTGTAAATTTACTGCAATGCTCAGTAGAAATACGGATAGCAAACCTAGCAAAGTTGTGTCCAAAAAACAAGATTTTGCTGAAGTATATTTGTATTATAAGACTCTTGCATACTAATTGGGAAGAAAAAATGAATCAAGCCGGATATCTTGTGCTTCATGAACAAGGGAAATTGGCAGACCGCATTGCCGAGATCCGGGACCTTCTTTCTCCCTGCCGCGTTTGTCCAAGACAGTGCAGCGTTGACAGGCTGGCGGATGAGAAGGGCATATGCAGGACAGGACGCAAGGCGGTTGTCTCAAGCTATGCTCCCCATTTCGGTGAGGAAAGCCCCCTGGTCGGCTCCGGGGGCTCCGGGACGATATTTTTGACCCACTGCAGCCTTCTCTGCGCCTTCTGCCAGAATTATGAGATCAGCCACCTGGGGCAGGGTGTTGCAACGGATGAGGGCCAGCTGGCCTCGATGATGATAAGTCTGCAGCGTCAGGGCTGCCACAATATCAATTTTGTCACCCCGTCCCATGTGGTGCCGCAGATAGCGGCGGCTTTGCCGAAAGCGATAGAAAAGGGCTTGACCGTACCGCTGGTCTATAACAGCAGCGGTTATGACAGCGTCGAGACCCTGGAACTGCTGGAGGGCATATTTGATATATATATGCCGGATTTCAAGTTCTGGACAGAGGAGTCGGGAAAACTGTACGCCAAGGCAGCCGATTATGCCGAGGTGGCCCGGCAGGCAATACTTGAAATGCACCGGCAGGTTGGTGACCTGGTCATGGATGCCGAGGGGGTGGCTGTCAAGGGTCTTCTGGTCAGGCATCTTGTCATGCCGGAGGGGTTGGCTGAAACCCGGGAAATCATGAAATTTCTCTCCCGGGAGGTGTCGCCGGAAACCTATGTGAATGTGATGGACCAGTATCGGCCTTGCGGCAAGGCGCATCAATATCCTGCCATCGCCCGGCGTTTGACGAATGAAGAATACACCGCTGCTCTCAAGCTGGCAGAGGAAGCCGGTCTGCGCCGACTTGATGAAAAAGACTGGCTGCGGGTCTTGCGGAAACTCGGCTTGCGGTGATCAAAGCCGGATGCGGGGTGATTTTATTTGGAGCAATACCTTGACAGGCTATTTATATTGGGCTATATAGTCCGTTTTATTTTTTGTCTGGAATGACTGCTGCTTCCGCAAGGAAGAATTGTATTATAAGCGAATTGATTACTAGAAGTAGATTGAGGAGGAATTTGAGTTGGCTAATCATAAGTCCGCACTGAAAAGAAACCGGCAGAGCTTGGTTCGTCGTGAGCGCAACAGGATGAACCGCTCAAAGGTAAAAACAGCTATAAAGAAAATCGATGCCGCCATTGAAGTTGAGGCTTCCGCGGAAAAGGCCCGCGAGGCGCTTGTTGCTGCCGTGCCGATTATTGAGCGGGCTGCCAACAAAGGCGCATTTCATAAAAAGACAGCTTCAAGAAAGGTTTCCAGGCTTACCCGCAAGGTGAACACTTTTGCTAAAAGCAAGGAGTCCGCTGCCTGATATGGATTGCGGCTTTGCGGTCGCCCGGAAAATTACTGTGAGAACAAAAAATAAAAGCCGTGGGATTTTTTTTATTCCCATGGCTTTTTTTGTTTAGTATCAACAGGGGTGAAAAACACGTATCCCCGAAACACTCAT
>JAWVYE010000087.1:0-6480 GCA_033722905.1 Desulfobulbales bacterium | reverse complement strand
TTATCGAAATATTATTATCCGCTGCCCGTTTGATTTCTTGCTGGGCAAGGGTCTGAAGGTTTTTCAGTCCATCAGCGTCTAATGCGGCCAGGCTCTCCGGGCGCAAACGGCATACAGTCTTCAGTGCAGAGGTTTTTGCGGAAAGCACCTTATCCGGGCTGCCGAAATGAGCCACAAGTTTATGGCATGTTATCGGCCCCATACCGGGCACCAGGTGTAAAGTAAGCCAAGCCTGCAGATTTTTGCCGGTTCTCACACTAATTATCTCCGACATTCATTGAGGCCAGATATTTATTCAGATCTGCTTTCCTGAGCAGCAATTCTTCAAGCAGTTTCTGGTCTTGATTTTGCTGGGCCTGACGTATCTCTTCACTGAGCTGCTGAATCTCGTTTTTAAAGCGGTAACGAACAAGCCAGACAAGCATCTCCTCGGCCATGCCATCAGCAATATTCTCCTGGTCGATTTGTTCAAGAAACGGTGAAGATGTGAGGAGGCGTGCAATGTAGGCACGCTCCGGTCCTTCCGGAATATTCTGCAGAAGCTGTTCGGGCCCAAACTCATTTTGTTCACCAGCAGCTTGCTGCAGGGCAGCAAGTATCCTGCCGGCCGATTCTTCCAGCAGAATTTCCTCGATGCCTGCCTCAAGGAACCGCTGCAGGTAACGAGGATAAAAAACCAGAAACTCCAGAAGCTGCGCCTGTTTTCTTGGCAGCTGGATATTGATCCCGGCCGTTTCTTTATTGGCCGCATCAACATTTGATCTTACAGGCCCTGAGAGACTTTTTTTCTTCCTGGCTGCAGCCTTGAATCCCCTCATCACCTGATCCGGGTCCAGACCCAGCTTATGGCTGAATTCGGAGATAAGAACCGATTGCTGCACCGGGCTGCTTCCCGATGCCCGGATCAACGGCTCCAGATCCTCAAGAATTTTCCCCTTACCGGTCATACTCAGGCCATATTTGTCCTTAAGATGCTCAAAGGCGAATTCCAGAACAGGAAGAGCGTTCGCCAGGAGACTTGCAACTCCTTCCCTGCCATGTGCCCTTACGTATGTGTCGGGATCATGCATGGCAGGAAGCAGGGCAACCCTGGCTGCAACCTGTTCGGCGAGAAAGAGCGGCACCGACCGCATGGCTGCCTTTATACCCGCCTCATCCCCGTCAAACAGAAGGATGACCTCATCTGCATACCCCTTTAACAGCCTGATTTGGGCCTGGGTCAGAGCCGTGCCAAGCGGCGCCACGACATTATCTACACCGTTTGCGGCCAGCGCCAGGAGATCAAAGTTTCCTTCAACCACCAGCGCCTGCCTTGTCCTGCGTATCGCCTCTCTATGCTGGAAAAGGCCGAACAGCATTCTGCTTTTATCAAATAAGACTGTTTCCGGGGTATTGAGATATTTGGGTTCCCCCTGTCCCAGGATCCTGCCGCCGAAACCTACAACCCTGCCTGTCAATTCAAATATGGGAAAGAGGATCCTGTCCCTGAAACGGTCATAAAAGCCTCCCCTCTCTTTCCTGACCAGCAAACCCGCCTCTTCGGCCTCGGCCATGGTTACGGATGACTTCGCCACCTTGTTGCTCAAAAAGTCCCAGTCCGGGGGAGCATATCCCAGCGTAAACCCGGTGATCATTTCCTGGCTGATTTCTCTTTTTGCCAGATAATCTCGAGCCGGGGATGCACCATCATGATTCAGTAAGTATTCATGGTACATGCGGGCTGCCCGTTCATTTGCCGCAAAAAGCTTCTGGCGCTTTTCCGCCTTTTCCTGGTCTGCTGAAGAAAATTTTCTTTCCGGCAGAGTTATATGGTAACGCTGGGCCAACTGCTTGAGGGCCTCGGGAAAGGTAAGATTATAGTACTTCATCATGAAGCTGAACACATCACCACCCTCACTGCAGCCAAAACAATGGAAAGACTGGCGCGCCGGATTAACCATGAAGGAAGGGGTTTTCTCCGCATGGAAGGGACACAGCCCCTTCATGTTGGCGCCGGCACGTTTAAGGGACACACATTCTCCAATAATATCAACTATCTGAGCAGCATCTTTTACACGCTGCACTGCATCTTTTTGCTCGTAAGAAGAATTCATGAGACTCAAATAGTGAACATATACTTTCCCCGTGTCAAGTTAAATTGCAGCAGCCGAACCAAGCATATTCACTCTCTCTGGCATGGAACTCAGGCCTGTGCCCAAAAAGCCTTGTCTGGCATCCGCTTAATGGATTATCGGGTAATAAAAATATATTGCCGGAAAAAATTGCTGGTGTAGTCTTCCATGCTATAATAAGACTTCCGGGATTTCCCCTGTTGTAAGGATTATCTCTCCCGGCAATCTTGTAACATGTTGATAAAACAATTTACTGCAACAAATGAAACCTAAAGTTGAAGATATTCTGGCAGTCGAATTAAAGCGTGAGATCGCCGAACGATATTTCGGCTTCCGCAAGATGATCGAGGAAGACAGCCTCGATTTGTCAGAGAAAATCAAATATCAGCTCTCCATCCTTGAAAAAAGAATAAGTTATGAACTGATTCGCATCTATATTCTGCTCAGGGATGAAAACCTCATCCAGCAGTTCATGAAACTAACCGGCTGGGAAGAAAAGCTCTTCTATGATCCTTATATTACAGAATCAACAACCATCAGGGCAAAGGTGTTCAAGGGTATTAAAATAAGGGGACTGACAAAAGCGGGCCGCTTCAAAAACCTGGTATTCGACGCGTATGAAAGGCTGGCGGCCCACGTTGAGCACTACAGGGAAAACCTGGAGGATATAGAGACCAGCAGAGAAATAATTAAAGAAGAAATAGAGTTATTCTACCGCAAAAACGATATCGGCAATATCATGGGATTTCTGCGGGCTATGGACGGTGAGGGCAGTGAGAATACCATGGGTGTTAGCCCTGAGGCCGGCTCGGTCGGAACCTTTGAGCATAAAATGCGCCTTGAGAGACCGCCGCCAATTGATCCGGAACTTATCGAAATACCCAGCCTGGTACCCCTTGCCAACATCGGCAGGGAAATGAAAAAACTTGCCGATGAAGCCTTTAAGCTAAACGGGGAGGAAATTCTCACCGCTATTAAATCATGAATTTAGAGCCCAACTATTCAACCCTGCTATTCTCCTGGGGTGCCCTTGTAGGTGGCCTGGTTCTGCTCACGTGCGGCGGGGAATTTCTGGTGTCCGGGGCCGCAAAGCTCGCCAAAAAATTTGGTATGAGCTCGCTGATTATCGGCCTGACAATTGTGGCTTTCGGCACATCAATGCCTGAGCTTTTTGTGGGACTCATTGCACTTTTGCAGGGTCACCCGGATATCCTTACAGGTAATATCATCGGCAGCAATATTGCAAATATCGGCCTCATTCTGGGAATCTGCGCCCTCATCACTCCCCTGTCTGTTAGATTCAAATCAGTGTCCCTTGAACTTTACCTGTTGCTGGCTGCTGTCATTATGGTTTTCCTGGCAGCATGGCAGGGTGTTTTTCCAAGGCTGCTCGGCGTTATTTTTTTGATTTCCCTCGTCCTTTACACTGTGCAAAGCTTCCGCCGGGCACTAAGCAGACCGCAGCAAAATGATACGGAGGCCGCGGCCGGAGAAAAATACCCGGTACCTGCAATTATAGCAGTGACAATGACAGGGTTACTGTGCCTGCCGGTTGGTTCGAATTTCTTTATCAAAGGCGCCATTGACATAGCAAGGCATTTTGGTGTGAGTGAACTTGTTATAGGACTTACCCTGGCAGCAGTCGGCACATCGCTCCCTGAACTTGCCTCATGCCTTGCAGCTTTGCGTCAGAAGCAGACAGAGATCCTGGTGGGCAATATTATCGGCAGCAACCTCTTCAATATTCTCATGGTCCTGGGTTTATGCGGATTGCTTGTGCCGTATCCCATGACCGCCAAACTGTTGTGGCGGGATATTCCCGTAATGTTCAGCCTGTCTGCAGTCCTTCTGCCTATTTTTGCCGTCCAGCATGGTCTGAACCGTCTCCATGGTCTGATTTTCTTGATATCCTATGCGGGATACCTCTATCTCCTGCGCTGACTGCACCTGCCTCTGCAGACAATAATGAATGACAACTTGATATGGTCATTATAATGCTTATATTAAAAAATGAAGTAAAGACACGAAGCTTCATTTTCTCATCCTCCTTATAAAAAAAGGACAGCCCTTGCGGGGCTGTCCTTTTTTGCATCAGACGCTGTTTTCTCTGTATTTATTATTGCTGCCTGAAATAACGGCCATTAATTGCCGCCGACTCAAAACCCTTCAATTTCCCTTTTCTGTCCCCGCGGCCTTGATGGAGATTTCTTTCCCGGGGCCTGGCTGCATGCTTTTCCCGGCCGGCTCTTGTTACCCTTTCATCGCCAACATATTTTCTGCTGCCGGCCACTTTATTAACGCCGCTCCTGTCACGCAGTGTCCTGTTCTGCGCATTTCCTGTTTGCCTCCCGGCATGTTTTCCCCGGCCATTACTGTATTTTTCTGCAGCATTGCTGTAGTTTTTATGCTGTAATCCGGGCCTGTTTCCGGTTTGCACACTACGCTGTCCGGTGATAACATCTCTGTTCCTGCTGCCTGCTTTATTTACCGAGACCTCCCGGTGTCTTTCCTTTGCAGCAATTCTTCTTTTCTCATGTCTTTTCCGAAGGTTTTCATGCCCTGCTGCCTGCTGCCTCTGTAAAGAACCGGCAGACCTTTTCTCTTTCTCATGCTGCCTGATAACATTACCCCTGGTTACACCTTTTTCTGCACCTTGTTTCTGACTCTGTGCAACCCTTTGCCGGACAACCCTTTCTTTTTCCATATCGGTATAAGCCCGGGTTGTCAGAGCCCTGTTTCTCTTCTGCTCAAGAGCCCTTTTTGTCTTTTCCCTCTTGATTTCCCATCTGCTATGCTGCCCGGCACCGCTGTTTTTTAATGTACCGGATTGGGCGGCCCGGACCGTATGCCTTCTACTTCTGCGGGCCTTCTCTACTGACACCGGTTTGTAATCCTTAACGATTATGGTTTTATTGATGTTTTTGATTATGAATTTGCTGTAGTTACTTCTCAGCGCTCCCCGCCGGTAAAAATGACGCCTCGGTATAACGACAGCATGGTCAACATACCTGTGGTGCCCCAGGTTGACATGTATACTGAAACCCGTTCCTCCTTTCACCACTATGCTGCGCGGTCCCCATCTGCGATAACCATAATAGTACTCCCGGGGCGCTAATGGCAGCCAGCCGATATAACCGTTGCGGGCAATCCAGCGAACCCGTCCGGGATGCCAGTAAGGCCTGTAGGATTTGCCAAATGTTATATTCAGTCCGATAACCGTCACACCGGGAGTATGGAATCCATGTATATATGGCGTCCACATCCAGGCTCCATGTTTATGGAGCCAGTGTCCGTGGTGGTGAGTGACCCAGCCCCAGGGATTCATATCTACCCAGACCGGATCGCCATGCCAGTCATACCAGTAACCAGTGGTATAAGGGGACCAGGCCGCAGCAACATAGAGTGGCTGCCAGGCCCAATAATAGTGCCCGTGGTAAAAGATCCTGTGCCACTTTCCTGACGGCTCCAGAACATGGGCATAGTCCTGCATGGTTTCCGGTAAATATTTTGATCGCACCAGCCGGTTACGGGCCCACTCATTTTCACGATCATCACACCAACTGTCCCACTTTCTGTCAATGGGCCCGTATCCAGCAACCAAAGCTCCCGCTGCCTTGAATTTCAAACTGGTATTTGCGGTTATGATCTCCAGATTCTCAGAACCATCAGCAAATGATTGAAAAGTTGCCTTGCCGTGTACAGCCGAGACTGTAACCGATTTTTCATTCACCTGGATATCAACAGTGCTGCCCGGCCCGACCTCGGCTGTGCCGATGACTGTATCAACGGTTAGAGTGCCGGATGTATTTTTGTTATAGAATCTGGCCATACCCTGCAACAGGATGAATGCCCCTGCGTCTTCTGTAAGCTCCAGGATTTCAATTTCAACGTTTTCATTCAGGCGCACCAAAAAATTGTTGGGAAAATAAATTTCCGCTCTGCTCTTTGCTTCTGTTGCCAGAACATCCTGAGTTCCTGCAGGAGAATCAACAGACGTTTCCACCCAGGTCTGCGCATCATCCATATAACGGTAGACCTGCCCCTCCACATAGGCTATACGGCCGACCAGCAAGGCACCGAAGGCTGAACTCACTAAACACATGACAGAGAACAAAACTGCCAGGAATATTATTTGTTTTTTCATGGTTTCACCTCATCTTTAATCAATTATCCAGCTTGATCTCAGTGGACCTTTACTTTATAAGACAGGTGCGGCCCTGATAATGTTTACATATAGTAGAGTTATAATCCTTTTTTTTATATAGACATCAGGGTCATCTGCACCCGATGTAGGGTTGTTGCAAAGCACTGTGCCGGCTTTGTGGCTTTTTTGCTGGTCATTTGCTATTCTTTTTCATATCCTGTGACA
>JAWVYE010000086.1:0-6544 GCA_033722905.1 Desulfobulbales bacterium | reverse complement strand
CGGTGATCAACACCGTTTTAATACCCAGGTGACGAACAGCCTGCAGGACCTGTTCTGCTTCCGGACGCACCGGGTCTTCCAGGGTAATGGAACCCTTGTAGGCCGAATTGACGGCAATGTGAATTTCCGTGTTGCTGTCCCGGCCGGTGGCCGGCAAATCCACTCCGGCCTCCTGCATGAAAAGCCTGCTGCCCGCCCTGAGCGTGCCCGTTTCAGTCTCGAGGAGGACACCGCGTCCGGGTACGGTTGTGCTGTTCCGGGATGCTGTTGCAATATTATTTTGTCTGGCCTCGCGGACAATTGCTCTGGCAAGCGGGTGGTTTGAGCCGCTTTCAGCCAAAGCGGCTAGTTGCAGCAGTTCTTCAGCGTTTCCAGTAACCGGTTGTATATTGACGATTTTCGGTTGGCCGAGGGACAGGGTGCCTGTCTTGTCAAAACCCGCCATGGTAATTCTGCCGGTGGCCTCGAGAACGTCGCCGCCTCTGAACAGGATGCCGGCCGATGCTGCGGCTCCTGTCGCAACCAATACGGCAGTTGGTGTGGCAAGGCCGAGAGCACATGGACAGGCAACCACCAGCACTGCAACCGCATTTAACAGGGCGGCCTCCAGGCCGAAACCAGTAAAATACCAGTAAGAAAGGGTTGTTGCGGCTACCAGGATGACAAAAGGCACGAACACTGCCGCTACCCGGTCGGCAATAGCCTGAACCGGCGCCTTTCTGGCCTGGGCCTCCTCGACCAGCCTGGCCACCCGGGCGACAAAGGAATGGGCGGCAACCTGCTCAACCTGAACGGTTATGGCAGTTATCAGGTTCAGGGAGCCTGATAATACCTGGTCACCGGGTTGCCGGACAACCGGAAAAGGCTCCCCGCTTACCACCGATTCGTCCACCTCTGTTTCACCATGAAGCACCAAACCGTCCACTGGAAAGCGCTCTCCAGGCCGGACCATGATAGAATCACCTTTCTGCAGCTGCGAGCTTTCCACCTGGATATGTTCGTCGCCGTTCAGCAGGGTGGCCAGGTCCGGAGCAAGCCGCAGTAAACGGTCAACACCTGCTGAAGCACGTTGGCGGGCATTATACTCAAAGAGGCGGCCCAGCAGTATCAGGGTGACAATCATGGCCGCTGTTTCAAAGTAGACTTCATTCTCCGTCAGCATGGCATAAATGCTGTATGTATAGGCAGTGATTACTCCGAGGCCGATGAGCAGGTCCATGTTAGGGGCCCGGTGGCGCAGGGAGCGAAGGGCCCCCTGGAGAAAGGGGAAGCCGCTGTAAAAGACCACCGGGGTAGTGACCAGGCCGGCCAGGTACTGAAGAAGTGACCTGGCTTCAGCGGACATGCCTTGAAAATAACCGGCATAAAGGGCTATGGAGTATCCCATCAGGTGCATGGACAGGAAAGCCGCCGTGCCAAAGCGGATAAGCAGGGATTTCTTTTCCCGCTCTGCCGCCTGTAAAACAGCATCGCGGCTGAAGGGGCGCGGCAGATAACCGAGGGCCCTGATGGTATCAAATATTTTACCAGGGGTAATCCTCTCCGGTGCAAAGGTGACCGATGCACGGTGGGTACTGTAGTTAACCTGGGCCTTCAGGATGCCGTCAAGCCGCGAGAGAACCCGTTCGTTCAACCATACGCAGGCAGCGCAGCGAAGACCTTCGAGCAGCAGGTATATTTCTGACTCGCCGTTGTTATGGTGAACAAATTTTTCCAGGTATTGATCATCGTACTGAGTCTCAAATGCACCGTGCGGCAGCCCCGGTTCTTCCCAGGTGCGCTTGCGGTAGAAATCATCAAGGCCGGCTCCGCAAATAATGCGGTAGGCACCTTCGCAGCCGCGACAGCAGAAATTATGCGGGGTATTGTTAATAGATGCCTCGACCAGGTCCGGCACCGGAATATGCAGGCCGCAATGATCACAGGTCAATGGTGTATCTGGCATGGGACGGTTCCTCACCTTGCAGTTAATCCCGGCGGATATAAAGCAGTAGTTGCCGCTCTACCAGCAGGTTGTCCCTGCTCAGGCTGAGTCTGGCAGGAACAGTGCCTGCGAGATCAGGCGGTAGCTCCGCCGAATAGACACCGGGGGCCTCCTCATGCAATGCAAAACTTGACGGGGTGGTTGCGCCCCTGGCATGCTGCAGCGATATGTGGCCCCGAAAGCCGGTGACCGGAGATGTGTCTGCAGCTGACAGGTCCACCAGAAACAGGTGCCCTTCAACTTCAACGGCGACATTCAAGCCCATTTCTTCCGCCTCTTTCAGGCTGTTTTGAGATTCGTCGTACCTGATGCCGCGGTTATAATAATCCGGGTCAACAACGGAACTTACCTCACTGCCGGCCCGATAAAAGGACCAGGCGCTCATGAGTCCGAAAATGACCGCCAGCAGAATTAAACCGGCAACCCAGTAGTTTTTCTTTTCTTTCATTGCCATTTGCTATGGTTTCATTACTCCGGGAACCAGGCTCTCAGTGCGGTCAAGCACCCTGCCGTCGCTCCCTTGCAAAATAAATGTAACAGCCAGCGGCTTTTTGTCCTCCGGCACATGGGTCAGCAGGGCAAAGTTAAACCGAAACAGATTCTGGTCCCGGGCGATGGTAAAATTTTTTACCGGCCCCTTTATGGCAAACTCTTTTCCCTCTTTGTCAAAGGCATGGATCGAAAATGTCTCGCCCTGGTTTTCCCTATGCAGCGCCACATACCCGGTGTAAAAGGTGGCGAGCATGTGATCTGCAGTGATCCTGCTGCGCGTTGTTTTTAGCCGCGAGACCTTGAGGTTGGCTTCCGGGCGGTTAAGGGAGGCGATAACCAGAGCTGAGAAAGCTGCAAGAAATACGGTGAGGACCAGGCCGGTGCGAATGGTCAGCAAAGCGCGCCAGCCTCTCCCCGATTGACCAAAGGTGTAGCGAATTATGCCGGGTTCCCGGCGCCTGGCCATAACCCTGCGGCAGGCATCAAGGCACTTGGCGCAGTTGATGCATTCAACCTGGAAGCCATTCCTGATATCGATGCCCATTGGGCAGGAGCGCTCGCAGGCGTGGCATTCTATACAGCGCTCCGCCTCATCGGGATGATACCAGAGGGTTAGAGTCCCTTTGTCAACCAGCACGGTCTGGAACCTGCCGTAGGGGCAGAATTCCTTGCAGAACAGGCGCCGGAGAAAAGCCAGGTTAATATAAACCACCACAGCAACAACTGTCATTGAGCCAAGCGGCCATGGGCCAAGCCCGCCGGAAAACAGCAGCGGAAAAAACTCATATGGAGAGACAAAGTACCAGACCAGGTTGGCGCCGACCAGCAGTGCCAGGCAGATATAAACGAAATGCAGCGCCACCATTTGGGCCCCGGATCCTGAAATACGATTATTGGCGGCCTGCATGCCGAACATCTCAGCCACTCCTTCAACAAAGTCGCTGAGGGTAGTCTGGGGGCAGGCCCAGCCGCACCAGACTCGGCCCAGCACTAGGGTCACCAGCAAAAAGAGGAAAATGAAGCTTAATACCGCAAGCCAGAGCAGGTAAAGTTCCTCGATCCGGAAGTGCATGCCGAAGAAAAAAACGGAAAAGGACGGAATGTCGATCCTGATGCTGCTTTCCCCATTAACTTTAATAAACGGCAGGATCAGGATAGCTAGAGAAGCACCCCACTGCAGAAGGCGCCGCCATGGCGTGAATAGGTTTGGTTTCTTTGTACTCATGTGAAAAAGGGGAAGGGCAACCCCCTCCCCCCTTTATGCTGTCGCTGTAAAGCTGAAAGTGACGGCTGCCGGACTGTAGTAAACTATTTGTCCGGTTGCGCCGGCAGGCTGATGCTGGTGCCCGCTTTCTGCTTATGGGCCGCCATTTTCTCCTTGAATTCAGCCTGGGAGCTCCAGCCGCTTAAAAGAAAGTAGGCACAGAAGGCAACCCCCCAGATGATAAGCCCGTAAAACAGCAGGTTGAAGTAGGCAGGGGGCTTCTGTTCCCTGTCCTCCCTTATGCCGTCGTAAGTATGTTCACTGTTGTCGCTGGACATGGCAGAGATCCTCCGAAAATATTAGTCGTCCTCAAGCATGCGATGCTTGGGGCCTTCCAGTTTTTCCTTGCGTTTGCGGCTGTATGTTCTGATGACAATGATGGCAAAAACAACAAACAGCCCAAAAGTTATTCCTAAATATAGCAGTCCGTCCCAATTCATGGCTGCACCTAGGGCTTGTTGATATAGGTGACAATTTTCCAGAGCCTCTGGGGGCCATAGGAAGCAAAGGCCGGCATACCGTCATCCGGAAGCCCGTTGTACATAATCTCGAACAGTTCGGCATCCTCCAAGCCAAGGTCTGATATATCAGCAGCCAGGCCGCCGGCCAGGTCATCACCATGGCAGGGGCCGCACTGCTGGATGTAATAGGTCCTGCCCTGCTCGACAGCGGCGGCATCGCCGCTATACGGATTTTCAAGTTCTCCGACAATTTCCGCCATTACCGCTTCGCGCCAGGGGATATCGTTGCCCAGTTTCTGCATATAGGCAATGATCGCATCCATCTCAGATTTGCCTGCCAGGCCGTTAATCTGGTTATCGGTGTAGGGGAAACTGAGTAATTCCATTTTTCTCCTGGTGAGATCAGGGTCAATTGTTCTGCCAGACAGAAAGCCATAGGCCGGCATGTTGCTGCCCGGCACGAAACCGGCCGGATCCTGCATGTGCTCGTAATGCCACTCGTCAGGATACTTGCCGCCCACCCGTGCCAGGTCCGGCCCGGAACGGCGTGAACCCCATAAGTGCGGGCGGTCGTAAACAAACTCCCCTGATTTGGAGTAGTCGCCATAGCGCAGGACATCGGCCACCAGGGGACGGACGGTCTGGGTATGACAGTTGTTGCAGCCCTCACGGATATAGATGTCACGCCCGGCAAGCTCCAGAGGTGTGTACGGCTTCACAGAAGCTATGGAGTCGGCCTCGGTATTGACCCAGGCAAAGGGCAGCACCATGGTTACTATTGTGCCGACCAGGATAGCGCCGGTGGCCATAACCAGCAGCAGAATAGGTTTCTTTTCCCACATGATCAGGCCCTCCTTTAAGCTGTTTGCGCGGCTGCAGCAGGAAGCGTCTCGCCCTTCTGAACCGTCATGTAGAGGTTATAGATGAAAACAATGACGCCGGCCAGGTATATGAGACCGCTGATCGCCCTTATCCACCAGTAAGGGTATATCTCAACCTGGGTCTCCATAAAGGTATAGGTCAGGCTGCCGTCGGGGTTAAGGCTGTGCCACATGGAGGCCTGCAGGAGGCCGCCGATCCACATTGATATCGAGTTGATAAGCTGGCCGATAAGTGCCAGCCAGAAGTGGAGGTTGGCCAGGCCTATGCTGTATAGTTGGCGGTCATAGATTTTCGGCACCAGGTAATAGATGGCGCCAAAAAGCACAAGTGATACCCAGCCCATGGCGCCCATGTGGACATGGCCCGGTACCCATTCCGTGTAATGGATAAAGGCTGAAAAAGAACGGACAGCCTGCGAAGGGCCCTGCAGGGTCTGCAGGCCGTAGAAGGTTATGCCCAGGATCAGGAACTTCACCAGGTAGTTTTCCCGCATCTGGTGCCACTGGCCGTTCATGGAGAGGTAGCCGTTGAATACCGATCCCCAGGAGGGGGCGATCAGCATTACCGAGAAGGCCATGGCCAGGGTCTGAATCCAGTCCGGCACAGGTGTCCACAGCAGGTGATGGGCGCCGGTCCAGAGATACATGAAAATAAGGCTCCAGAAGGCGATGATAGATAGACGATGGCTGTAAATGGGCACCCCGGTCGACTTCGGCAGGAAGTAGTAGAACACCGCCAGCGGCGGGGTTGTGAGAACCATGGCCACAGCATTATGGCCATACCACCACTGGACATTGGCGTCATTGGTGCCGGCATAAGCTGAATAGGACTTAAAGAGCGAAACCGGTACCTCCGCGGCATTGACAAGGTAAAGCACCGCAACACCAACCAGGGTTGCAAGCATGTACCAGAGCGAAATGTACATGGGCTCCTCCCGGCGCTTGATGATGGTCATGATGATATTGATCGAAAAGATCACCCAGAGAATGACCACCATGATATCAATGGGCCACTCCAGTTCATGGTACTCCTTTGAGGTGGAGTAGCCAAGGAGCAGGGTAACCGCGGCAGCGATTATCGTGGCATTGAAGAACCAGAGCTGAAACTTGGCCAGCCCCTCACTCCAGAGCGGCCGTCGGCAAAGCCTTTGCACCATGTAGTAGAACAGGGCAAAAAAACTGCCTATGGCCCAGCCGAAAATACCGGCATTGGTATGCAGGGGTCTGAGCCTGCCAAAAGTCAGAAAAGGCGCGAAGTTCAGTTCGGGCATCACCAGTTGGAAAGCGATAAGCACCCCGACCAGAACAGCAACCACTCCCCAGAGAATGCTCCAGGTAATGAAGCTTCTCACAATGTCGTAATTGTATTCTGCTTTTTCCATCTTCCCTCCTTTCTTATTTTTTAAATTTACGTTTTCAATGTTGATCATTTATTTCTATAGTGCAATTACTGATTTTTCTT
>JAWVYE010000085.1:0-6581 GCA_033722905.1 Desulfobulbales bacterium | reverse complement strand
ACCGCAGGGTCAATTTTGATTTCAATGGCACTCTTTGTCAGGCTTTACGCGGCAAAGGTCGGCCTGCTGCCCAAACAGAAATGGCTGGAAAACATATCAGAGAAATTTTCCCTTGAGGTTGGGTTAGTCGCTGGTGCCGCATTATCCTTTGCCGGCATATTATTCTATTTTTATGCCTTGAGATTATGGGCTGATTCAAATTTCGGGGCGTTAGATTACCAGGTGGTACTCCGCATTGCACTTTCAGGAACCACCTTCATAATACTCGGCATTCAAATATTTTTTTCCAGTTTTATCATTTCGCTACTTGGTATCAATATCGATGACAGGCATGAAAGGGCAGCCTATCAGGGTGTTAAGACATCTAGAGACCTCTAAGCAGGAACTAAACAAAAATAAAATCTGTCCCGGTTTTTAGCGGTCAGCACTCAGCGATCAGCTATTAGCTGTTTGCTAACATCCTGTCTCCTGAATTCTGACTTCTAGCTTCTGTCTCCTGCCTTCTGCCTTCTGGTTTCTGGCTTCTGCCTTCTGGTTTCTGTCTTCTGACTTCTGCCTTCTGGTTTCTGTCTTCTGACTTATGGCTTCTGGCTTCTGGCTTCTGGCTTCTGACTTCTGTCTTCTGACTTCTAACTACTGCTGTATAATCCCCTACAACCTTTGTTTTATCAACAATGCAACATAATGAAAACCGTTTGAAAAGATTCTAATTAAAGGTACTATCCCAATGAACACATTTCTCCGGGAGCGAACACATGACAAGAAGATTTTTTCTGTTATCATCGCTGGGCCTGCTATTTTTTCCCCAGAAGGGGTTATCTCTGGCAAATGAAGAAATACCGGACGAGACGATACTCAGGAGCCTGCTTGCGGTTCTTATTCCTTCTGATGATACCCCTGGTGCAAAAGAGACACATCTCTACGAAAAACTGGTTGGTATGCTCTCGACAGACCATCGCAGGAAAGAAATATACGCTGAAGGCCTTTTCATGGTCAGGAATAAAATCGGTCCGGACCCACTTGTGGAAATTGACTGGGAGCTTCTGGCCCAAAGTATTTCCAGATCGACTTTTTTCCGTTTTCTGAGATGGGACGCCATGCGGTTTTTTTATGCTGACAGGGCAAGCTGGCAAGCAGTCGGGTATGAAGGTCCTCCCATAAGAGGGTACAAGGAGTACGACCGTTGCGGATCATAATCGTTAGCGGGAAAACCGCAGAGGAAAAAGGATGAACAGCAGCTATGATGCAGTCATCATAGGTTCAGGCGCCGGCGGCGGCACCGTGGCATACCGCCTGACCAGGGCCGGCATGCGGGTCCTGCTCCTGGAACAGGGCCCCAGGTTCAACCCCCTGCAGGACTACCCCCTCGGCCGGGATGACTGGGAGCGCTGGGACCATTTTGAAAAAGAGAATCCGGACAGTTATGTTTCCGCAGTCCAGGAGCTTGCAGAAAATGCAGTACCACTTATGTCAACGCGGTTTGGCAGACGACTGAGCCGGACAAACAAAACACGCTTCAAGTATGCAAGGGCATCCGGCGTTGGCGGTTCCACCCTGCGTTACCAGGCCGAGACACACAGATTTTCAGAGCATGCCTTCCGGATGAAAAGTTTATTCGGCATCGGCGAAGACTGGCCCATAACCTACAAGGACCTGGCCCCGTTTTACCGGGAAGCTGAAGAGATACTCGGTGTTGCCGGGGACCATGACAATCCCTTCCGGCCGCCGCAAGAGCCCTACCCCATGGAGGCACACCCACTTGGCTGTCCCAGCCGGAAGATTAAGACAGGTGCGGCAAAACTGGGCCTTACCCTGCACCCCAACTCCCTGGCCATCCCTTCGCGTCCCTACCGGGGCAGGCCTGCCTGCATCTACTGCCGTGGTTGCGGCTACGGCTGCGTCATCGGTGATAAGGGCAGTGTTGATGTGGCAATGATAGACCCGGCAATGGCAACAGGAAAGCTGACAATCAAAACAGGTGCCAAGGCCTTGCAAATAAAAGTAAACAAGGAAGGTAAAGCAGAGTCTGTCATCTGGAAAGGGAAGAACGGCATTGAAAAATCATATGGCAAAAAAATTATTGTCTCCTGCGGTGCCATTGAAACTCCCAGACTGCTGTTGAACTCCACATCAAAATTATTTCCGGACGGTCTGGCCAATTCAAGCGGCAAAGTCGGCGCCTATCTTATGACGCACCTTTCCTTTATCGACGTTGTACTCTTTGATTCTCCCTTAAAATCATACCAGGGTCTGCCCATTGACTCCCGTATCTGGGATTACTCATCTCCGGAGATGACAGCAAAACAGGGCGGCGGCTTTGCCCTGGGCGTCATGGGGGCCCCGGAAGGGATTGTCAGCCCGTCCCGGTTTGCCGCCTTTCTGGCACCCGGCTGGGGCAAGAGCCACAAGCAGTACATGCAGCAATACTACGGGGCCCACTCCGCAATCTTCGGGGTGGCGGAGCATATTCCCAGAAAGGATAACAGGGTCTCACTTTCCGACAAAAAGGACCCTGACGGGATTCCAAAAGCACACGTCGCGGTCACAATGCATGATAATGACCTGGAACTCTTAAAACATATGAAGAGACGGTGTCATGATTTAGCCGAGGCCTCAGGTACAAAGGTGATAGGCACATTCTCCTCGCTGGATACCATGGGTTCCACCCATGTCGGGGGTACAACCCGAATGGGCAATGACCCGCAAAGATCAGTGGTCAACAAGTTCGGCCAATGCCACGATGTCAGAAACCTCTTTGTTGCCGACAACTCTGTCTTTGTCACCCAGGGCGGCGGCGACTCCCCTGCCCTGACCATCATGGCCCTGGCTCTGCGCACCGCGGATCATATTGTGACGCAGGCAAAGAAAAATAATTTCTGACCCTGCAAGTATATACTTGCATACACCCATGGTTTAATGATTTTTTCAAGCAATCATTGAACCCTGGGTTGCTTATCTCCTAAATCAGAATCATAAATAAGTAGCGGCCTCCTGCTGTTCAGTATGGCGTTTTATGCTTGCACCATTACTTCACCAGACAGACGGCCGCCCTTGATAATTATCAGAGTCCATAGTGACTCTGCCCTTTCTTTTTCTTTCCAACCCAGAGATAAGCAAAAACTGTATTTTGTTTTAAAACTCTCCTTGGAGAATGAACATTATCCCTGTATCTTTTATCCCGGTCCAGGTCCGCACTCCACTTCAAAACAGCCCCTGTTGGGCTGCAGTTCACCACCTTGGTTAAAACATTCAGCGCCTGACATGTCAGCACATTGACCGTCTGGCAGACAACAGGCCCCCCCTGAATTATCAGGCATACAATTTGCTAATTCACAGGTGGACCCTGGGCCATAAGGAACACCTCCTTGGTCGAAACATAAACCAATTGGGCCTTCAAAGCAGTCACCGTTGGGGAAACAACAGGCAGATGTTTCGGGGACTTGAGGGCAATCTACAGCACTACAGGTCGAACCCGGACCATTTGGAAAACCTCCCTGGATTACACATTCTTCCAACGGTCCCTCAAAACATTGGCCATCCGGCATGCAGCACGCCTCCAGCTCGGGTGGCACAATACACTCTACTGTAGAACAATCAAATGGATGCCCCTCACCACCTTGGTTGACACATTCTTCTATCGACATTTCAATGCATGTACCGTCTGGCAGACAACACGCCTGATCAGCAGGAACAGGGCACCCAAAAGGTACACAATACGAATCCAGGCCCTGCGGAGCACCACCCTGGCCGGTACATGTGTCAGGCTCCATATCAGCGCATTCGCCGTTTGGCATGCAGCAGGCCTCAATTATTGGCGGACCTGGACAATCCACCTCATCACAAAGCAGATTGGGATACGTGACTCCACCTTGAATAACACATATATCCAGTCGACCTTCAAAACATTCCCCACTTGGAAGGCAACATGATCCGAAATCAGGAAAAAGGCATTCAACCGATGCACAATTCGAGCCAGGGCCATGCGGTAAACCATCCTGGGCTGTACACTCATCCGGGGTAAGTTCAGCGCAGTCGCCGTTGATTAAACAACATGCCACGATTTCGGGAGGTGTTGGGCACTCTACATTAGCACAATCCGTACCGGGACCATGGGAAATTCCTCCCTGCAGGGAACATTCCTCCGGGGTCAGATCAGTGCAGGAACCGTCCGGCAGGCAGCACGCCTCAAAAAATTCTTCCACGCAGTGCCCCGGACCAATGTACCCGTTATTGTAATCATCGAGAATTGCTGCAAGAGAAGTAAACTGCTGCCGCAATTCTTTGCCGTTTTTACCCTTTGCTGCAGCGATCTCATCGGGTGTGTAGGCATTGAACAATGCAGTCGCTTCATCAAAGGCGGTCTGCACCGCAGACGGATCGGCGCCCTTCAGGAAATTCATCATTGCAGCGATGTACTGATGGGCCAGGATATAGTAGGCGTTGCCACCCGATGGCGGGGTCAGAAGCACCTCGTAATAGGATAGGCCGCTCAGAAAAAAGACCGTATCAGCACCGTTTGCCAGCTGGGCCCAGGTATCATCGTAAGGTGCCGGGCCGTATTCTGAGTGTGTCTTCCAGTACCCGAACGTAAAGGTACATTCCTCCACATCACAGGTTACAGTTACACACCACTCGACCAGGGTGCCCGTGTCGCCTGATGCGCCGTCGGAAACAGCCAAGGTCCAGTCACCGGCCGAGGACTGCCCGTCAAAGACACTCAAGACAGGGCCTGACGGGTCGCCGCCCGGGGCATTTCCTGAAATAGCCGGCAAATCAGCACACTGGCCTTCGATAGGAGTATCGAGTCCTTCGTCGTTCACGAGGACGTCTATGTCATTACCTGAACAGCCGCAGCAGGCAGGGCAATCCGCCCCTGTCAGGCCGGGCTTGCCGACCAGGAGAGCGGTCTCGCCGCCATGGCTGAGAGATACGACCAGGTCGCCCACCCAGGTGTGATTTATCTGCAGGTCAACATCCACGTCAGCAATGGTACATCCGTCTGCCATGGTCATGGTGTCGGTGATGCCGGTACAATCAATGTCCGGGATAGCCAGGCCGGGTGTGCTGCACACGGTGAATTGCTGCCCGGAAGCTGGTTCACACGTTCCGTCGTTGCAGGAAAAACCGTCGTCACAGTCAGCATCAGTTGTACAGGGAGGAATCGCTTCACATTCACCATCAATGTTGCAGAATTCTTCTGCTGCACATTGGGTGTCGTCTGCTATCCAGGTACATCCGACCCCTTCACTGCAATTGCCGTCAAAATAAAAACATTCTAAAAAATGTTCCTGCGGACAATAATAATCTTCTCCTGGAACACACTCCCCCGTATCCGTATTGCAGGTCTCGTCGCCATTGCAGAACAAGCCGTCAGCACAGTCGGCATCCACTAAACAATCCACACAAATACCATTATCAAGATTGCAGACTTGTCCAGAGGGACAGCCATTTATTGCACAGCCAATCCCAGGTTCCCCTGCATTACTGCCCTGTACACTAAATGCGACTAGGGCAAAAATTGATAACAGCAGTAAAATAAATCGTAGTTTCATATTTCCCCTCCTTTTGAAAGATGATCTGTGGAAATCATTTTCTGCAGGCCGAAAGATATTCGGCGTTGCAAAACCCAAACCCAGGTTGGAGGAGATCATCTGACTGCAGAGGAAACAATAATAATGGAGCAGCCAGACCGCCCTCCATTAAGGCAGCCCGGCTGTCTCTAAAGGAAACCCGTGGCTTTCCGTCCCTGCCTTGCGACAGGTTTGGCCTTTTCTTGTTGAATTATCGCCCTGTTAAATCTAATAACCCAATATAATTAAAACATATCAGAATTACAGATAGGTTACAGATTGCAAAAAAAAATATTTTTATATCGCGATCACGCAGCGGTCCTACAGCGCATCTCGAAAAAATTGTTAATGCCCGATACAATAACAAAAGGCAGGGCCTTTGGCAGCCCTGCCTTTTTTCTTGTTTACGCAATAGTCAATTCGTTGGTGAATAGTAAAAATTACCTGGAATGACACCTGGCCCGGCCCTGATCCGGGCGCTGGCGTCACTATTTAACTATTCTATAAGTTTTGCCCTCCAGGTATGGTTTTTACTGAATCGCAGCCCTCTATGGCTAAGGATTTCGCGCATAAAGCATCAGCTGCTTCCAGACAGTAATTATCCCAGTCATATTCACAGCAGAATGCATCCTGTGCACACACTGCGTCCTCGCATGCCTGGTTATCACATCCCATATCAGGACGAATTTCAAAACAGTTGCTTTCCGGGTCGATTCCCATGGTGGCACCGGTCAGGCATGCTTCGGTATCACCTGCAGCAATGCCTGTTTCACTGCATCTATAATGGGAGAGAAGATCCATAAAACCATCATCGTTGATGTCCTCTGTATGCGCTGTCAGGACTTCTGTAGAGGTCAGGTCGTGGGCCGGTGGAGCCTCGGAAGGCCCGAAGCCCAGGGTTGTCACATCAACTGTTTTGACATCAAAGGTTTCACTGCCCAGCGCTGCTACTGGAATGACTCCCTTGCCGCACTTTCTCGTGTTAATTGGGTTGGGGAAGTTGCCTGGCTT
>JAWVYE010000084.1:0-6584 GCA_033722905.1 Desulfobulbales bacterium | reverse complement strand
GACTTAAGTGAACACAGTGAAACAGCTTACAGCTAAAAAACACCTTCACTAAACAATAGATTAAGAAAACAAGGAGCAGGTCATGAAAAAAATTGAGGCAATTATCAAGCCGTTCAAACTGGATGATGTCAAGGATGCCTTGAACAGTATCGGCATCAAGGGAATGACAATTTCAGAAGTAAAGGGTTACGGGCGCCAGAAAGGACATAAGGAGATCTACCGCGGTGCCGAGTATGTGGTTGATTTCATTCCCAAGGCAAAACTTGAGATCATCGTTGACGCAGGCCAGGTCGACGAGGTTGTCGAACAGATCAGGGAGGCTGCCAATACAGGCAAGATCGGTGACGGCAAGATCTTTGTCCTGCCGGTGGAAGAGGTTATCAGGGTAAGAACAGGCGAAAAGGGCACGGATGCAATTTAAGGAAAGGCGGCTTTGCGGGGATGAAGTAATTCCCCTTGTTTCATGGAACAGCTTCCTTACCATGGGAGAAGCAAATTTGAATCCGCAGCATGAAATCCGCGTCTGTCAAGTATCAGCAGACTGTATATGCTGATAATCGTCTGAACGCTTTGTGCCCCGGCAATAAACAGCAAGCTGAAATGTTAAGGTGTTAACCATTTACAAGCCATGCGGGCCTGTTAATAATCAGCCAGAAAATATGCCAGATGTTGTACTACACAAAAATCCTTCGGCTGCGACCCGTTTTCACGAGGGAATCATTGGTCAAGCAACAATGTTTCACAAGGTAGCCGGGCAGCAGAAAACTTACGGACTCAGCGCCAGGCGGGAAGCCCTTGACGCATTATGGCAGCAGGGTGTCAGCGGCCATGCCCTGCTGAAGCAGCATACCGAGTTCATTGACCACCATATCCAGAAGAGCTTTAACGACTGTGAAGAGTCAGGTCGTGGTTTTGCCTTGATAGCCCTGGGCGGCTATGGCCGTAAAGAGCTCTTTCCCTTTTCGGATATTGACCTGATGCTTTTATACGAGCGCAAGGTCAAGAAAAACCTGGAGAAGGTTGCTGATGCGGTTCTCTATCCCCTGTGGGATGCAGGTCTGGAAGTAGGGCATGCCGTTCGCACCGTGAAAAACTGCCTGACCGATGCCAAAGCCGATTTTTTCTTTCAGGTGGCCATGCTTGATGCGCGGCTTTTGGCAGGGTCCAGCTCGCTGTTTGAAGAGTTGAAAGACAAATACAGAAGGAAATTCATCGAAGGCCACAGGATCGATTTTTTACGGGAAATGCTGCTCTACAGGGCAAAGCGGCAAACCGACTTCGGCAACCATACATATCTGCTGGAGCCCCATATCAAGGAAAGCCGCGGCGGTTTCAGGGACTACCAGGCCATGCTGTGGACCGCCCAGTTTATTTTCGGCCTGCATGGACTCAATGACCTGCATGGGGCAGGCATACTCACCGCAGCCGAAAAGCAAAACCTGGAGGAGGCCCATGACTACCTTGTCCGTATCCGCAACCGTCTGCATTATGTGAGCGGCAGAAAGAATGACCAGCTTTATTTTGAGCATCAGGAGGAAATGGCGCAGGCCTTTGGTTTCAAGAACGACAAGTCAAGGCTGGCGGTGGAGTATTTCATGCGCCAGGTATATGGTCACCTGCAGACAATCCGGGTCGGGACAGATCTTTTTTTTGAACATGTCAACGAGGTACTTGACCATGAGCCGCGCGCCAGAGACAAGAAGACCCTGGAGCCGGGCATCGAGGTCCGCCATAACAGGATCCACCTCAGCAATACGGATTTGCTTGCAACTAAACCCATACTGCTGATGCGGTTGTTTGTCCAGACAGCCAAAACAGGCATACCGATCCACCACCGGACCAAAAAAATTATCAGCACACACCTTGATTTGATAACTGAAAAACAGCGGCACTCCCGCCGTATGGCCAACTCGTTTTTGGCTCTCCTCAAGGATTCTGCGAGCCCGGTTCCGGCCCTTGCGGCCATGCTGGAAACAGGAATGCTGGCTGCTTATATCCCTGAATTTGCCAAGGTTGAGTCATTGGCCCAGCATGATATTTACCATGTCTATACGGTCGACCGGCACCTGTTGCAGGTTATCGGCGAACTGCAGAAACTCCGGGAGCAGGAAAGAGCTGTTTTCAGGGTCGTCGGTTCAGAGCATATCCTCATGCTGGCGGGTCTGCTGCATGATATCGGCAAGGGATTTGGTTCCGGACATGCGGAAAGGGGCGCTGATCTTGCCCGCATAATCGGCGGCCGCTTTGGCCTTGCGGAAACGGATCTGGACGACCTTGCTTTCCTGATCCGCAACCACCTCTTCCTTTCCCATACCGCCCTGCGTCGTGACCTGGAGGATGAGGAATTTATCATGCGTTGTGCTGAAAAGATTCAGAGTCCGGAACGTTTAGCCATGCTTTACCTGCTCACCATAGCCGATGCCAAGGCGACCGGCCCGTCAGTGTGGAGTGACTGGAAGGCGGCCCTGATCCAGGAACTGTACCTGAAAATCGCCTTGCTGCTGGAACGAAGCGACCTGTCAAAACAGGACAAGAACCAGGGCGTCAGGCTGGGTGCCAGGTGGATGCGGGATAAGGTCAGCGACCAGTTGTCGGCAGCAGATGATATGGACATCGGGCAATTACCCGATGATTATCTCCTGAATTTTGCTCCCGAGGCGGTCATTGAACATATTGGCCACCGCAAGAAACTGGCGGCAAAAGACGTGCTGCTTTTCCATGAAGAACGCCAGGAGTCATGGTCCCTGCTTATGGTCACGAAAGACAGGCCGGGGCTGCTTGCCAAGATATTCGGAGTCCTGGCCCTGCACAACCTCAATGTTCTGGCCGCCCAGATTTTTACCTGGGGCGACGGCACAGTGGTGGACACCATAGAGGTAAAGTCATCCGTGTCGCAAAATTACCGGGACCAGGACTGGATCAGACTGGAGCAGGACCTGGAGATGGCAGTCAACCAGAGACTCGGGCTAGAGCACCGGCTGCACAGCAAGCTGGCGCCGCTGAGGAAAACCATGGGCGGGGCCGAGAAAAGGCTGGACTCCAAAATTGAAATTGATAACAAATCTTCAGAAACATACACAATAATAGAGGTATACGGTCATGACCGGGTCGGTATGCTGTACGAGATCACCCGGGTGCTTTCCGATTTCGGCATCAATATATTTCGCGCCATGATCGGCTCCCGGGCGGACCAGGTTGTTGATGTATTTTATGTTTTGGATTATGACGGCAGAAAGATTAAAAATCCGGAGTTTCAAAATGAGTTGAAACAGGGGCTCCTTTTTGCCGCAGCGGATGAATAGCTGAGGAGGCAGGTGCAGGATAGAACGTTTTTAACAGGTTTTCCTGTTTCTCATGCAAACAAATAACCTAAATCAAAGGAGACGAAAAAATGACCAGATCACAAATTATGAAAATCATTAAAGACCAGAATGTCCAGTTTTTCAGGCTGCAGTTCATTGACATCAACGGCATCATGAAAAACGTGGCTGTGCCGCTAAGCCAGATCAAAAAGGCCCTGGACGGGGATATCATGTTCGACGGTTCTTCCATAGACGGCTTCGTGCGTATCAATGAATCCGACATGTACCTGAAGCCGGACTACAATACCTTTACGGTGCTGCCCTGGAGGTTTAAGGATGGTGTTGCTGCAGCCAGAATCATTTGTGATGTCTACAAGTTTGACGGCAAGACTCCATTTGAAGGATGCCCCCGTGTCAACCTGCAGCGGGTACTGGCCGAGGCCAAGAAAATGGGCTTTACCATGAATGTCGGCACCGAGGCCGAGTTCTTCCTGTTCAAGCGTGATGAAAACGGTGATGCCACCACGATAACCCATGATACGGCCGGCTACTTTACGGTGGATACCGATGATGAAGGCATAGACTGCCGCCGCGAGATCATTCTGACCCTTGAGCAGATGGGGTTTGAGATCGAGGCATCACACCATGAGGTCGCCGAGGGCCAGCACGAGATCAATTTCAAATATGCCGATGCCTTGACGGCAGCAGACAATACCGTAACCTTCAAATGGGTTGTTAAGACCATCGCCAAGAAATACGGCCTGCATGCCACCTTCATGCCCAAGCCGGTATTCGGCATCAATGGTTCAGGTATGCATACCAATCAGTCACTCTTCAACCTGGACGGCTCCAATGCCTTCTATGACAAGAAGGACAAACTTGAACTCAGCAAGGTTGCATACCAGTATATTGCCGGTATTGCCAAGAATGCCCGCGGCTTTGCAGCTGTCACCAATCCGCTGGTCAATTCCTACAAACGCTTGGTGCCGGGCTATGAGGCACCGGTCTATGTTGCCTGGTCTGCCGCCAACCGTTCAGCGCTGATGCGTATTCCGGCTGCCCGCGGCATGAGCACCAGGGTTGAGGTGCGCTGCCCGGATCCGACCTGCAATCCCTACATGGCCTTTGCCATGATGCTTAACTCCGGCCTTGACGGCATCAAGAACAAGCTGACTCCGCCGCCGTCCACTGATGTCAATATCTACGACATGACCCCGGCCCAGATGAAAAAGGCTAAAATATCGAGTATGCCCGCTTCGCTGGATGAGGCACTGACTGAACTGAAAAAGAACAAGATTGCCAAGGATACCCTGGGACCCCATATTTATGAGAAATATGTGGAGAGCAAGGAGCAGGAGTGGGACAGCTACAGGCTTCATGTTACTGACTGGGAAGTCGAGAATTATTTAAAGATTTATTAATTGCCCGTTTCAGGCGTTACTGCCAAAAAAAAGCCCGGAGAAATCAATCTCCGGGCTTTTTTAATTGGGAATAAACAATTATCGCCATAAGGATCGTTTTTATTTTGCAATAATACTTTCTAATTAAAAAAAGCATCTATTTACTTACCTTGAACTTTTTGGGATCAATACCGTACTGGTGGATCTTGTAATTTATGATGCGCAGGCTGGTGTCAAGTTCCTGTGCGGCCCTGGTCTGGTTGCCGCCGGTTTTTTTCAGGGCCTCGACTATGAGCTCCCGTTCAAAGTTTTCAACCGCACCCGCCAGTGACAGGGCCTGTTTAGAGTTGACGCTCTCCGAGGTTTGCAAACTGGGAGGCAGGTGATAACTCTTGATGGATTCCTCATCGCAGATGAGCACCGCCCTCTCGATGCAGTTCTGCAGTTCTCTTACATTTCCGGGCCAGTGGTACTGCAGCAGCATATCGATGGCCGGGGTGGAAATACGCCTGATCTCCTTGGTGTTTTCCTCGTTGTATTTTTTCAGAAAATATTCGGTCAGCAGGAGGATGTCCGTCCTTCTCTCCCGCAGCGGCGGCAGGTAAATGGGAAAAACATTGAGCCTGTAATAGAGGTCTTCGCGAAAATTCTTATCCGCCACAGCTTTCTCCAGGTCTCTGTTGGTAGCCGCCACCAGGCGCACATCACACCTTATGGGGCTGACGCCTCCCAGCCGCTGGAATTCGCGGTCCTGGACAACCTGCAGGAGCTTGACCTGCACCGACTGGCTCAGCTCCCCGATTTCGTCGAGAAATAAGGTGCCGCTTTCAGCAAGTTCGAAACGTCCCTTTTTCATGGCATGGGCACCGGTGAAAGCCCCTTTTTCATGGCCGAAAAGTTCACTTTCCAGCAATGTTTCCGGCAGGGCTGAACAGTTGACCACCACGAACGGCTTCTTGGCCCTGCTGCTGTTGTAATGCAGGGCCCGTGCCACCAGGGTTTTGCCGGTTCCGGATTCACCCCGCAGGAGAACAGTGGCATTTGAGTCTGAGACCCGGTGCAGCATTTCAAACATTTCCTGCATGCGGCTGCTGTTGCCGATTATGTTTGCGACCCGGTATTTTTCTGAAAGTTCTTTTTTCAGTTCGATATTTTCACGGGTCAACCGCTCTTTATCCTCCTTTTCAGACTGTACCCGCAAAACAGTCTGGGCGACAAGGCCGCTTAATATGGTAAGGAAACGCAAATCCTCCTCATAATTCAGGTCTTCTTTATATTCAAGGTCAATGCTCAACGCTCCCAGTATCCGCTTATCATGTCTGATGGGTACACAGATAAAGGAATTCTGCTGCTTGCTGACATCACTGCGGGTGCGGGTGCGGTTCAGGAAATCCGCCTCTTCGCCAATGTGCGGGATGACGACCGGCTGGCCTGTAGCAACAACCCTGCCGGTAATGCCCTCACCGATTCTATACTTGCCCCTTTTTCTTGCCTCTGCCGGCATACCGTGCGCCACTTCGATCTCCAGCTGTCCTGACAGGGGGTTGATGATGGTGACCGTACCATTATGCATACCCTTGCGGGCTGACAGAACTTCCATGATACGCTCCAGGCTGTTCTGCAGGTCTGTGGATGAGGCAAGTATCTTTGTTACCTCGTAAAGACAGGTAATATCCTCAAGTTCCTTGTTGATATTCTCATTTACCATTGGATTCATGATGCAGTTATGTGTGATAGATTCCTGTTAAGCAAAAACATTTCTAGAGATACATCAAAATTGCAAGGAATGGAAGGGAAAATATTACAAAATTGTTATAAAATTTTGCAGCTGCCCTTAATGCAAAGGTTGGGCCTGAACAAACGTGCATAAGGACAAAGCGGT
>JAWVYE010000083.1:0-6615 GCA_033722905.1 Desulfobulbales bacterium | reverse complement strand
TATCAGCTTATCGGTCTTCTGGATAATCCCGATGTGGAGATAAAAGGGCACATGCTGAGGATTTTGGGACGCCTTAAGGCAAAAGAGGTGGCCGGCAAAATAAGAATGCTGCTGGATGATACGTCCCAGCTTACAATATATGAGAACGGGGTGCCGCTTCAGACTGATATAGGCAGCCTGGCCAAAGAGGCATTACAACTGATGGAAGCTGAAGGAGAAGAGAGACAGTGAGCGACAAGAATATGACAGAGGAAACAGAACAGGATCCGCAGCAGGTTGAGGATCCGGCCCAGGCGGACTACAACCGGGGGAAAGAGATGCTGCAGGCAGGAGATGAAGCCCTGGCAGCATCTTGTTTCCATAATGCCCTGGTCGGTTTTGAGCAGGGGAATAATGAAAAGGGCATAGCCAATGCTTCTGACCGGCTTGGCGACATCTGTGCTGCAAAGGATGAGCATGCAAAAGCAATTGAACACTATGAGAGAGCCTTTGCTATATGTAATAAGGAAAAGGACCGGTTCAGCCTCGTTGCCCTGCTGAAAAAGATGGTAATCTCAAAAAAAGCCCTGAAGCAATATGATGAAGCGGTAAATAATTATCTGCAAATTATAGATATATACGCAGGGTATAACAATCCGGCTGGTACCGTGGCCGCCATGGAAGAGTTGGCCGATCTCTATCTTGATGTTGGCGAGAGCCAGAAGTCGGCTGATACCTTCCGGACGATTGCCTCGATTCATAAGAATTTCAAGCATAATATCCTGGCGCAGGAATTTACGGCCAAGGCGGAGCAGGTTGAACAGGGCACCTATATCAGGTAGCAGTTGTTGCATGCTGCAGCCCATGGATAAGGTCTGAAAACTATATTAAGGATATTGCAATGTTTACTGGCATAATTCTCGGCAGGGGAACGGTGGTGGAGAAAAGGTCTTCAGGCAGCGGTATGATTTTCAGCCTGGAGTCTGATTTTGAACTGACCGACCCGGAAGAGGGGGAGTCTATCGCGGTAAACGGCGTCTGCTTGACTGCGAAAAACATCAGCGCCGGAAGATTTACGGTTGATGTATCACCCGAGAGCCTGGCCCGGACAAATCTGGGCCGGCTGTCAGTGGGGAGCAAGGTGAACCTTGAGAGGGCCTTGCGTTTGAGCGACAGGCTCGGGGGGCACATGGTCAGCGGCCATGTTGATGCCGTATCAAAGGTTCTGGAACGAAGACCGGTGGGAGACTTTGTCCAGTTTACTTTCGCTGTGCCGCCGGGGCTGGGTAAGTATATAATCAAAAAGGGCTCCATTGCCATTGACGGCACCAGCCTGACAGTCAACAGCTGTAACGAAAAATCATTCTCCATTGTTGTTATTCCTCACACCCTGGAGGTGACACTCCTGGGAACTCTGCGGGAGGGTGATTCGGTAAATATAGAAGTTGACCTCATAGGCAAATATGTGGAAAAGATGCTGCAGGCAGGACAGGATGATCCACAAAATCCTCATGGTACGATAAATCCCGAGTTTCTGGCCAAGCATGGTTTTATGAAGTAGTCAATTGGTATTATTGGTTGGATTTGATCCCCGCCCCACATAACTATTGAAAAGATGGTATGGAGTGATGGCAGTCTCAAGAATTGAAGAAGTAATAAAAGATATCCGGGCCGGTAAAATGGTCATCCTGGTTGATGATGAGGACCGGGAAAATGAAGGCGATCTCTGCATGGCCGCAGAGGCTGTAACCCCTGAGGCCATTAATTTTATGGCCAAATATGGCCGGGGACTTATTTGCCTCACCCTGACCCGGGACCTGGTAAAAAAATTAAACCTGCCCATGATGGTTGAGAAAAACAAGTCACCCTATGAAACCGGTTTCACTATCAGCATCGAGGCAAGAACCGGCGTGACCACCGGGATTTCCGCAGCCGACAGGGCCAGGACTATCCAGGTGGCAGTGAGCCCGGATGCAAAGCCCGACGATATTGTGAGTCCGGGCCATATTTTCCCCTTACGGGCAAGAAGAGGCGGTGTGCTTGAGCGAACAGGTCAGACAGAGGGTTCAGTTGACCTTGCCAGGCTGGCGGGTATGACGTCCGCAGGGGTTATCTGTGAGATCATGAAAGATGACGGCACCATGGCCCGGATGCCGGACCTGGAAAAATTTGCCGCTGAACATGATATGAAGATTGCCACTATTGCAGATCTCGTGGCCTACAGGCTGAGACGTGACACGCTGGTGCACAGGGCGGTTGAAGCCAGGCTGCCGTCTCATTTCGGGGGAGAGTTCAAGGCCATTGTCTATGCCAATGATGTTGACAAGCATGAGCATCTTGCCCTTGTCAGAGGTGATATTGACCCGGAAAAGGAAATCATGGTGCGGGTGCATTCGGAATGCCTTACCGGTGATGTTTTCGGCTCCGACCGTTGTGATTGCGGAGCCCAGTTGCAGGAGGCCATGCGTATGGTTGCCGAGGCCGGCTCAGGTGTCATCCTCTACATGCGCCAGGAAGGACGGGGTATAGGCCTGATAAACAAGCTGAAAGCCTATGCCTTGCAGGATAGTGATGGTCTTGATACAGTGGATGCCAACCTGGAGCTCGGTTTCAAACCTGATTTACGGGATTACGGCATAGGGGCCCAGATATTACGTGACCTGGGGGTGCGGAAGATGTGCCTGCTGACCAATAATCCCAAAAAGATTGTCGGGCTGGAAGGATACGACCTTGAGGTAACGCGGCGGAAGTCCATTGAGATAAAGCCTGTTCCCGAAAACCTTTCTTACCTGAAGTGCAAGAAAGACAGAATGGGGCACCTCCTGGATCTGCCGGAAGGCACCGAGTTATAAACAGGATAACATAGAATAGTTTCAGGTCTTATGGCAGAATTTACAGAGCCGGGTAATTGGAGACTGAACAAGGAGATGAAATAATGGCAACATATATTGAAGGAGATCTGCAGGCTGCGGGAAAAAAATTTGGTATCATCGTTTCCCGGTTCAATTCGTTTGTTTCGGAAAGGCTTCTGGAGGGGGCGCTTGATACCCTTCTCAGGTCAGGAGCCGAAGAGGCGGCAATCGATGTGGTCAGGGTGCCCGGCGCCTTTGAAATACCACTGATGACAATGAAAATGGCAAGATCCGGCAATTATGATGCGGTTATATGTTTAGGTGCTGTTATCCGGGGGGCCACTTCCCATTATGATCTGGTTGCCAATGAGGCAGCCAAGGGAATCGCCCAGGCCGGACTTGATACCGGAGTTCCTGCAATCTTCGGGATTCTTACCACGGATACCATCGAACAGGCCATTGAAAGGGCTGGCTCCAAAGCCGGAAACAAGGGGAGTGAAGCTGCCCTGGCTGCCATTGAGATGATAAACCTGCTCAGCCAAATCTAGGCAGATCTGCGGCCGTTTTAATGGGAACCAGGCGTAAATCCAGAGAACTTGTTCTGCAGGCATTATATCAGGAGGAATTGGTCGGGCAGGATGGCCATATGGATTTTGAGGAATTCTGCAGCCATTTCCAGGTCAGCAAAAAAGCCATCCCCTATGCAAAAGTTGTTCTGGACGGGGTGCGGGAAAAGCGGCAAGCCATCAATCAGCTTATCAGCAAGTATGCGGAAAACTGGCGCCTTGAAAGAATGTCGGTCATTGACCGCAATATTCTGCGTCTGGCAGTCTATGAACTCCACTTTCAGGATGATGTTCCAACCAGCGTGGCGATCAACGAAGCAGTAGAAATTGCCAAACGTTATTCAACCGATGATTCCGGGCCTTTTATTAATGGTATACTGGACACTATGGCCAAAGAGGAAATTACCGGTGGGCAAAGTTAGGCAAAGACCGGTTGAACCAGGAAGAAAAATTTTATTGCATGGCAAAAAAATCTAAAAAGCAGGATGGACCAAGTTTCGGCCAGGAAGCAGTTGCTGTCACCGGCCTCTTTGTTGCGGTATTTCTTCTTTTATGCCTGGTGAGCTACTCCCTGCCTATCTTGGATGCAGCCTCTTACACAGCAGCATCCAACTGGTGCGGCTCGGTCGGTCACTACATAGCCTGGGGGCTCATGTCCCTGATTGGTATAAGTTCTTTCTGGTTTATCATCCTGCTGCTTTTTTTCTCTGTGCAGTTCTTTTCCAGCGCTTCGGATTTTGAGCGCCTGCCTTTAATCTTTCTGGGCAGCTTCGGTATTCTGATTGCCAGCAGCAGCCTCCTGGGAATCATGTATCCGGCGCAGGAGAATTTTGTCTCAATAGCCGGGCGCTATTATCCCGCAGGCGGTGCAGTTGGAGGCTGGCTGGCAAATTTCCTTAAAACTTACATGGGCACACCCGGAGCCCTGCTTTTAGTGCTGCTGCTGTTTGTTTTCTCTCTTATGCTCGCTGTACGTTTTTCCCCGTATTTTGTGGGAAGAAAACTTATCAGCGCAGCATACAGCCGTATTGGTGAAAGTTATTTCCAGAAAAGCGAAGCCAAACCTGCTGTGGAAAAAAAGACCAAGGATGTTTTTCTGGAGCCGGAGATAGCCACTCCCATACCAAGTGTTAACGAGCCCTTGAAATTGGAAGAGCAGGACAATGAAGATGAGGACTTCCAGGTAACTCCTGTTTCATCAGGCAAGTACCGCCTGCCGGGCATTGGCCTGCTCGACAAGGTCGATGCATCTGACAGTGAGGTCGACCTTGAGCACTATTACGCGGTTAGCAAAAAACTTGAGGATAAACTGCGCGATTTTGGCATTTCAGGCAAGGTTGAGGGCATTTCACCCGGACCAGTCGTTACCACCTATGAGTTTGCCCCGGCACCGGGCATCAAAATAACCCGTATAGTGTCTCTGGCCGATGACCTGGCCATGGGTTTGAAGGCGGAAAGCGTCAGGATTGTGGGCTCTATCCCGGGCAAGGCGGCCTTGGGTATTGAGATCCCTAACCCGCAAAGGGAAATTGTCTATATCCGGGATATTCTGTCAAGTGAAACATTTAAAAATTCAACTTCCAGGCTTGCCCTGGGGTTGGGCAAAGATGCTGTAGGCAATCCGGTTGTGGCCGACCTGGCAAGAATGCCCCACCTGCTGATTGCCGGCGCCACCGGCTCCGGAAAGAGTGTCGGCATAAATTCAATTATATGTTCCATTCTTTATAAATCCACCCCTGACGAAGTGCGTTTCCTTCTCATCGATCCCAAGCGTATTGAACTCTCAGGGTATGAAGATATCCCGCATCTGTTGCATCCTGTTGTGGTCGACCCGAAAATGGCGAACAGGGCGTTGCAGTGGGCCGTGCGTGAAATGGAACGCCGGTATATGCTGCTGGATGAAATGCGGGTCAAGAGTTTTGCCTCATATAATCAGGTGGCGGAAGAAAAATTGCCCCTTATTGTAATTGTGGTCGATGAACTGGCCGACCTGATGATGATTTCCTCCCGCGAAGTTGAGGAATCCATTGCCCGTCTGGCTCAAATGGCCAGGGCAGCGGGCATGCATCTTATTCTGGCAACACAAAGGCCGTCCGTGGATGTGCTTACCGGCTTGATTAAGGCTAATTTCCCCACGAGGATATCATTCAAGGTTTTTTCCAAGGTTGACTCCAGGACAATTCTTGACATGAGTGGAGCCGAGCACCTGCTCGGTGACGGTGATTCACTGTTCATGCCACCGGGAAAAGCAAGAATGGTCCGCATTCATGGCACGTATATTTCGGAAAAGGAAACTGAGCGGATTATTGAGTTTCTGAAAGAACAGGGGACCGCCAGCTATGACGAGTCTGTGCTTGAGGCTGTGGAAGAAGAAAACGACGGTTTCAACGGTGTCGGTGAAAACGATTACGATGAAAAGTATGATGAGGCCGTGGCCCTTGTATGTGAAACAGGCCAGGCTTCAATTTCAATGGTTCAGAGACGGTTGCGGGTAGGGTATAACCGGGCGGCCCGCATGATAGAAATCATGGAAAAGGAGGGTATTGTGGGGCCAAGCGACGGTTCCAAGCCGCGCGAGGTTCTTGCCCGCAAGAAATATTAGGCGAAAAAAAGAGCGATAGCGCCTTCTGCAAATTTGCAGGATCTGATAAATATTATTGTTCTTTTTTGCAAGTTCCCACATCCGCTTATTTCATCTCTGCTTTCTTCATCAGTCTGCAGTTTCGGTTTTTTTCCATTAATACATCAATATGCATGTTTTTTTCTTGACATTTAATATGTGACAAATTATACATCCGTTGTCGTAAAAAATGAGTGACGGTTCAGTCATAATTGCTACCTGAACGCTAAGAAAATCAGATAACTAAAAAATTCATATAGTTGTGTTCGGGTCGGTCGGTTTCCTATCAGTTTCTTGCTGTATGGAAAATCGATGAATATGGCAAAGTTATTCCGGCAGACAGGGAGTGACTTTTTCCCAAGTGGAATTGCCGGTAATACATTTTTTTAGTCAGACTGGTTCAGCATCAGAACCTGAGTGTTAGACGCTGATCAATCTGATTTGAAATAGAGTAACAAATGGGTTTCGTCAGTGACGAGACCGTAAAGGTTAATCTTTTTGAGGAGGTAAGTTAATGCCAAGCTACGTAGATCCTGAAAAGTGTGATGGTTGTAAAGGCGGTGACAAAACGGCCTGCATGTACATCTGCCCCAATGAC
>JAWVYE010000082.1:0-6635 GCA_033722905.1 Desulfobulbales bacterium | reverse complement strand
GGCTCTGTTCTGTAGGGGTTTGACAGGTCAAGCAGCTCAACCCCCTTGACCGCGCCAAGCCTGGCCCAGGCCTGCTGAAGTTTTTTGCGGCAATCACCAAGATTGCAACCCAGCCCGATATACGCGGTAACCATGGATTTCTTAACTGCTAAAAGTCCAATTCTGCCATGCGGTCTACGGCTTCTGCCAGTCTCTCTTTTGATACCGTCAACGCCATGCGGACATAGCCCTCACCCGGGGCCCCGAAACCGTTTCCCGGAGTTGCCACAATACCGCATTTTTCAAGGAGGAGTCCGGCAAAGCTTGCAGACGTGTGGTCCTGCGGCACCTCAAACCAGACATAAAAAGTCGCCTTTGGGGGCTCAACACTGATACCGAGCTGCCGCAAACCGGCAACCAGGACATCACGGCGTTCGGTATAAATGGTGCGCATGTCCGCAAGGCACTGCTGATCGCCCTCCAGGGCTTCAATACCGGCAACCTGAATTGCCTCAAATATGCCGGAATCGATGTTGCTTTTGATCCTGCCGAGCCCGCCGATAATCTGAGAATTTCCAGCAGCCCAGCCAATTCTCCAGCCGGTCATATTGTATGTTTTGGACAGGGAGTGAAACTCAATGCCGACGTCCATGGTACCAGGTGTTTCCAGAAAACTGGGGGGGACATAGTTGTCAAAAGCCATCTCAGAATAGGCAAAATCATGGCAGATCATGATGTTGTGTTTTTCTGCAAAAGCTACGACAGTTCTGAAAAAATCCTGCGTTGCCGGGGCAGCGGTCGGATTGTTGGGGTAGTTCAGAAACATCATCTTGGCCTTGCCGAGGGTTTCCGCTGGAATCACACTGAGGTCAGGCAGGAAATCATTTTCTTTCAGCAGGGGCATTTCATGGGGTATGCCACCGGCAAACATGGTGGCAATGGCATAAACAGGATACGCCGGGCTCGGCACCAGGACAACATCACCGGGGTTGATAAATGCCAGAGGAATATGGGCAATCCCCTCTTTGGAACCAATTAGCGACACCACTTCCTGCAGAGGCTCAAGCTCCACTCCTGCACGCTCTGAATACCAGCGGCCCACCGCTTTGCGGAACTCATTCATGCCGGTATAACTCGGGTACCTGTGATACCGGGGCTCCCTGGCGGCCTCGGCCAGTTTTTCGATAATATTGTCAGGGGTGGGCAGGTCCGGATCACCGACACCAAGATCAATAACATCAACACCGCGGGATCTTGCCTCGGCCTTTTTCCTGTCCAGCTCAGCAAAAAGATACGGTGGAAGTTGCTTCAGCCTGTCTGCTTGTTCAATAGAAATCATTGTTTTTGCCTTTAACTTTATTATTCAGGTTATTTTGTCCCAATTTTTTATATGAAAATCCACGTAATCCCAGGGCCCGGGAAAGGTGAAAATGCAAGGCAGAGAATGTTCCGCAATAGTAAATCTCTGTGAAACATTCGTCAGCAAAGCAAATTTACCAATAGCGTGTCGCGAGAAAATGCGTTAAAGGTCCTGCAGCCCAAGCACATCAAACATGGAATACAAGCCATTGGGCTGCTTTACGACCCAGGCAGCTGCCAGGGCCGCTCCCCGGGCGAAATTGTCCCTGCTGTGGGCCCTGTGGGTGAGCTCAAGTCTTTCTCCGGCCCCGGCAAAGTATACTGTGTGTTCACCAACAATATCACCGGCTCGTATGGTCTGAAGTCCGATTTCCTTATCGGTCCGCTCACCGATTATGCCGTGCCGGCCAAACACACCGACATTGTCAAGATCGCGCCCAACGGCCCGGGCCATCAATTCGCCCAACTTCATGGCAGTGCCGCTCGGGGCATCTTTTTTCATCCTGTGGTGGGCTTCGACGATTTCCATGTCATAGTCTTTTCCCAGGATGGATGCCACCTTGGCAGCCAACTTGAAAAGTACATTAACACCTACCGCCATATTGGGGGCCTGCACACAGGGAAAACTCTCCGCAAATCCGGCCAGGTCAGCAAGGTTCTCCGGGCTCAGACCCGTTGTGCCTATGACCATTGCCCTGTTTTTTTCTGCGGCCCGGCGTGCTATCTGCATGGTTGCTTCATGAAAGGTGAAATCAATGATAACATCCCCTTGATCAATAGCAGCATCAAGCCCGGAGGCAACCTTGATACCGGTTGTACCGTAGCCCCCCAGTTCGCCGATATCTTTACCCAGGTCAGGGCTGTCAGGTCTTTCAAAGCCGGCAGCAACCTGCAGGTCAGGATGTTCATTAACCATGTACCCTATGCGTCGGCCCATACGTCCTGCTGCACCGGCTATAATGACTTTTATCATAGCTTTCTCCTCATATCCGTGAACTCCTGTCTGGTCATTTTCCCTTTGCCAGGCGTGCTGCAGCACCTATACCAAGCCGTATCCGGCCAGAACTGCCTGCAGTCTCGACAATGTTTCATCATCCATGGGGTAAAGGGGCAGGCGTGGATTGCCTGATTTGATCTTACCCATCAACTCCAGAGATTTTTTTGCCGGCACCGGGTTCGTCTCATAAAACATGGCCTGCATGAGCGGAAAAAGCTTGTAATGCAGATCCCTGGCCCGGTTAAGGTCTCCTGCCAGGGCAGCTTCCATCATTTGCGCCATATCCTTTGGTGCCACATTCGACGTTACGGAGATTACACCTTTACCGCCTACCAGAACAGTGGGCATGGAAGTAAAATCATCGCCTGAGAGTACGACAAAGTCCTCCGGGCAAAGCCTGACCACATCACTGACCTGATTCAGACTGCCGGTCGCCTCTTTAATGCCGACGATATTGTCTATTGCAGCCAGCCTGGCAACGGTTTGCGGCAGGACATTTGAACTGGTTCTGCTCGGAACGTTATACAGGATAATCGGTATATCAACGGCATCGGCGACAGCTTTATAGTGCTGATAAAGCCCTTCCTGTGACGGTTTGTTGTAATATGGCGAGACCATCAGCACCCCGTCGACGCCTGCCTGTTTGGCGTGTTTGGTCAAGTTAATGGCCTCGGCCGTACTGTTTGACCCTGAGCCGGCAATAACCGGCACCCTGCCCTTAACAGTGCTGACCGTCAATTCCACCACCCGATGATGTTCTTCATGGCTCATGGTGGCGGATTCGCCTGTGGTGCCGCAGGGAACGATGCCATGGGTGCCGTTGGCAATATGAAATTCGATAAGATCAACCAGTCCCTGCTCATCAATCTGCCCATCAATAAATGGTGTGACAATCGCCACAAAAGCTCCTTGGAAAATACTCATCCTCTCAATCCTCCTTCAATCAGTCTTTTTCCCTTCCTTATTAATGTAAAACACCTTAGTGGCTGTAATTGTTTTTTACCAGTTAAATTATGTGGTTCCCGAAGTTATTCCTGCAATGCATCTGGCCATATTTCCCCGACGTAAACACAATGGGCCGGACCTTCAAGAAAAATTCCGGCTCCATGATCCAGGCGCCGGTCCAGCCCCTCACCTGTCAGGGTAAAATGGATAGTCAGCTTTTCACCACCTGAAGTAATGACCGTTACCGGCGGATTGGCCTGCTCGAGCAGTCCGGCAACCAGTGCCGCAGCAACTGCGCCTGTACCGCAGGCCATGGTTTCTCCCTCCACTCCACGCTCATAGGTCCTGACCATCAGTGTATCATCCGGAAGGACCTGGATAAAATTTGCATTGGTACCCGCGGGCTGGAACGATTCATGAAATCGTATTTCTCTGCCCCAATCAGCTACAGGAACGGCACCGGCATCGTTAACCAGCAGCACAGAATGCGGTACACCGGTATTAATGAAATGCAATACCTGCTCCGCGCTCCCGATGGACAAAGGAATATTCAGGCGCAGATCGTCAGGAGGAGTCAAACGGATCTTTATTGACTCACCTGAAGTGCTGAGGACAAAAGCCTCGATCATGCCTGCAGTGGTCTCAAACTTCATGGCCGCCTGGGCAATATCATTTTCATAGGCAAACCTGGCAGCACATCGTGCCCCATTGCCGCACATCTCAGCCTTGCTTCCGTCACCATTGTAAAAGCGCCAGCTGAAATCAGCCGACCCGGATTTCTCAATCAGGATCAGCCCGTCTGCGCCAACGGAAAATCTTCTTCTGCAGACAAGCCTTGCGAATTCAGGCTGGTCATTCTCAGGAATGAAGGGAGTCCTGTGGTCGATGATGATAAAATCGTTTCCCGTACCACTCATTTTTGCAAATGGAACCGGGTATTTGAAGTCTTGCGTATTCATGTGCTGCCTATCTCATAACGTCCTGAAACTAATCAATTTTCCCTATAATGTTACTCCAGAAAATCCGGTATGGATTCATCACGGATCAGCGTTTCATAATTTTCACGTTCACGGATGATATAAAACCGGTCATCCTTGACCAGCACTTCTGCTGCACGTGGACGTGAATTGTAATTTGAAGACATGGTAAACCCATAGGCGCCGCTGCTCATGACCGCCATAAGGTCATCCTGCTCAAAAGGCGGCAACTGCCTGTCCCTGGCTAAAAAGTCACCGGTTTCACAGATTGGCCCGACCACATCGGCAACCAGCAAAGGTTTATCTGCTGCCGGCGCACCTTGCCTGACAACCGGCAGAATATCATGGTGGGCGTCATACAGGCTTGGCCGGGCCAGGTCATTCATGGCCGCATCCACAATAATGAAATTCTTTGTCTCAGTGTGCTTTGTGTACAGCACCTTGCTTATGAGAATTCCGGCATTTCCGACTATAACCCGGCCGGGCTCCAGTATCAAGGTGCACTCCAGCCCTGCCATCTCTTCCTTCAGGGCCCGGGCATACTCCTGGGGATGAGGCGGCTTTTCATCCTGATAGCGTACGCCGAGCCCACCTCCCAGGTCCAGATAGTCTATTGAAATGTTATGTGTTTCCAGCCTCTGGATGAAGAGTTTCACCTTTTTCAGGGTTTCGGTGAACGGTGAAATCTCCGTGAGTTGGGAGCCGATATGGCAACTGACGCCAAGTATCTTGATGTGGGACATCTCCCTGGCCCGCAGGTAAGCTCCTTCGGCCTTATCAATGGGGATGCCAAACTTGTTCTTTGCCAGGCCGGTGGAAATATAGGCATGGGTTTTGGGGTCAACATCAGGGTTTATCCGGAAGGAGACAGGGGCGACCAGCTCCTGTTCTTTCGCAACCTGTTGCAGTTTTTCCAGCTCCTGCTCGGATTCCACATTAAACATCAGAATGCCTGAGACAAGTCCGTAACGCAGTTCCTCTTCTGTCTTACCCACCCCGGAATAGATTATCCGATGGGGATCAATGCCGGCTTTCAGGGACCGGTAAAGCTCCCCCCCCGAGACAATATCCGCACCGGAGCCCAGTGTTGAAAAGAGGCGCAGCACAGCAAGGTTGGAACACGATTTTACCGCAAAACATGTCAGGTGGGAAAGTTCCCCGAAACTTTTGTCAAAGGTGTTAAAATGATGCGTCAGTGTTGCGTTGCTGTACAGGTAAAAGGGAGTGCCGACCGCCTTGGCAATCTCACTTACAGCAACAGACTCGCAGTACAGTTCGTTGTCTTTATAGATAAAATGATGCATTGTCCTCTTTTCACTCTATATTTTTTTACTAATATTCCGCAGTCTACCGCAGGTCAACAAAAACTTCTTCAGCGGGCAAACTCTCATTACCGGGCCGGGCCGTATCAAAAGCGGTCACCGCATAGAACCATTTCCTGCCATAGGTTACGGCTTCGTCTATGTACTGATTCCGGTCAGGCCCTACCTCTGCAATTAAGCCGGGGACTCCGTTCTCATCCTCTCGGCGGTAAATCCTGTACCCTGCAAGATCCTCACCACCGACAGCCTGCCAGACAAGTTTAATGCCGGCGGGTATTTTAACGGCGACTAAATGCCGCGGCTGCCCCGGTGGCGTTAAATCCCTGGGCATTCCGGATACCACCAGACTGGCGGGGCCGGTCTGTAAAGAACCGGCAGAGACAAGGCCTGCCCGCACCCGGTAAAAATAGGTTTTGTTGTTCTCCAGTTCAAGGTCCTTGAATGCGGGCTCCTGCACAGGCCGGCCGACAGCGGCAAAATCCGATGCAGCGTTCTTCCTGTACACCTGGTACACCGGTTCCTGGGCCAGGGGAGTTTCCTTTATATTCACCCTGACCGGCTCCCAGGACAGGGTGATTGCTTTGTCGCCGGACTCAAGGTGCAGCTCCTTTGGAGCTTTTGGCGGATCATTCCAGGTAAATGAAACCACATTCGAGTCACGGCTGGCATACAGCCCGCCGGATCTGGAACGGATCTTGTAAAAATAACGGTAGCCGCTCTGCAGGTATGTCTCCCGAAATGAGGCCGTCCTGGTTTTGCCCGGTTCAGGCAGGCGGCCCCCTTCTATTTCAACCGGTTCTTCATACTGGACCGGGCATCCCTGACAAAATTCACCGGCAGGAATGACAGCCCGCACTACCTCAAAACCAGTAATGGTCTGCAAAACGTCGCTGTTCTCCATTTTTGTCGGATAACTCCACTTCAGGGTCACTCCCTCTTCATCAAGCGTGTAGTGAAGGTCATTTACCGCAACGGGCACCAGTTTCCGGGGCGGTACCAGTGCAGTTTTTTTGCCGCATCCAGGCAACAGCGAAATAAGCAAAAGGGCTGAAACTG
>JAWVYE010000081.1:0-6649 GCA_033722905.1 Desulfobulbales bacterium | reverse complement strand
GGAGGTAAAAGTTATTGCCATATCAGGAGGGGGCAGTATTGCGAATGTGGATTTTCTTAAACTGGCAAAAAATCTCGGCGCCTTAAGAACTTTCCAGAAACCCTTCAAACAGGAGGAAATCCTCCTGGCAGTCGAGGAGCTCCTGGGTTAGCCGGTATGGGAAAATTGTCTGTATTGGCCGGTCGCAGACCATATGGGGTATAAAAGAGCCGTTAATCTGGTGATACTGCGGCTCCCTGTCAACAGACAGTAAATGCAATATTTTCAATAGCACATCATTCTTAAATCCCTTTAATATTAAATACTTTTATGATATTATATCTGTTGCAGGTGTAATAAGTCAGATCATTTTTTCATTGATTTATTTGTCACTTCTGTACCACAATGTAGCCTTTATGTGGGATTGATACCCTTTATTTATTTTATCGGGTTCAAAAACCTCCAGTAAACTGAAAGGAGATGATTATGATACTGCGGGCAATCTTCCTCATCCTTTTCTGGCACTCCCTTTCCTGGGCCGCCACACCCATGTTCTTCAATTACCAGGGTATGCTCAACGATTCTGCCGGGCCGGTCAATTATGATGTCCCGATGAGTTTCAGGATCTACGATTCGGAATCAGCCGCTGATCCGGTCTGGGGGGAATCCCACACCAGCATCAATGTTTCCAGCGGCATCTATAACGTATTGATCGGGAGCGGCACCCCTCTTTCCGGTTTCAGCCAGCTCTCGTCAGAGGTATTCACAGATCATGGTAACGACATCTGGCTGGAGGTGGAGGTTGCCGGCGAACTGCTGACACCGAGGCAGCGGATCGTCAGCGTCCCCTACGCCATCCACGCCAACTCATCCGACTCAGCGGTTTCAGCGGAAAATGCGGCTGCGGCAAATTATGCCACAACATCCGGCCAGGTGGCCGGGCTCTGCAGTGCAGGCGACTCAGTCACCTGCTTTGAAGATGACATTGCCAAGATCGGGGTTGGTGAATGCAAAACAGGCAAAAGGTATTGCAATCCCGAAGAAACCGGCTTCGGGCCGTGCCAGGATCAGGTGGTCTCCACTGGAGAGATTTGCGACGACAACAGGGACAATGACTGCGACGGCGAGGTTGATGAGTTCTGTGACGGTGTCCCCTGCGACGACGGCGATCCATGCACCTATTCAGATGTCTATACCGGAGGGGTCTGCGGCGGCACCACTATAAATTGTAATGATAATCTGCCCTGCACCACTGACACCTGCAATGGTGACGGCACATGCACGAACCAGGTCCAGCCGGGCTTCTGTGCCGTTGGCGGTGTCTGCTTTGCAAACGGAACGGTACACCCGGATGATGAATGCAAGCAATGTGTTTCCGGGCAGAGCCAAACTGCCTGGTCCTCTGTAGCTGATGGCACCCCATGCGAGGATGACGGATTGAGCTGCACCATAGATCTGTGCAGCGCGGGAAGCTGTTCCCATGTCGCTTCACCTGAAACAGGCCAATGCTTTATCGAGGGAGAATGCTATGAACATTTAAGCACCAACCCGGTCCGCGAATGCCAATATTGCAATGCGTCAAATAATACCACCTGGTCCAATAAACCACTGGACGAAGCATGTTTTGATGACGGCAACCCTTGTACTTCACACCTTTGTGATGGTGGCGGGAACTGTGTTATAACTGCAATTTCCGACTGGACTGCCTGTGATGACGGCAACTCAGCGACCCATGGCGACTGGTGCTATAACCAGGTCTGCTCAGGTTTTTCCAAAAGATTGCTCAATGGCGGAACAAACGACGAGTATGTGGATGCTTCTTCCCGAGGGTCAACAGGCTGGTGGCATTCAGAAGGAGGAAACCTTGACGCCGATATATTTAGCGGGAGTATCAATATCTTTCGACTTAATCCGGTGGGCCTTCTTTTTGATGATCGTTACTTTGATACAACAAATTTAGATGCTGTCGGCGCCCTCAACAGCACTGCTGAATATGATGGTTTATTCAAATCCTGGAGTCTGAACAGCCCCGGTTCTGGTTGGGATCTGCTTCCAGCAGCAAACTTTTCTGCTGTTTCGCTCTATATAAGTGGTAGTAATGATTGGATATTTGGAGGAACTCAAAAGTATGTGGCTGCAGGTTGGGATACGGCAACCAACTCCATGATTGTACGTTTTTGTCCTCTGAATACTGGTGATGACTGCAGGGATTTACCTGTTTTCGGCTCCTATTATGTTGATTGCGGTGGATCGGAAGCAATTTATGACAATGATTACACATTAGTATGCAACAAATATGCAAATCCAGGCGACACCTGGCCGTCCCATATATCCATATTAACTTGGGATGCAACCGATGACCGCTTTGAGTCAATAGCCGACTATACTGTTTTCGGTGCAAACAAGAAGTCAACAACCACTTCGAGTGTAAATTTTTATCTGGTCATTGGCGGTACCGGAGGATTGTTACGTGTGGCGAAAGTAATTGGGGGGGCTGTTATTGAAGCTTCTGACATTACTCTCCTGACGTCCGATCAGGATAAGATCGACTTTCATGATAGTGCTTTATGGGAGAATCGTATTTGGGTTGTCGGCAAGCGCACGGTCAGCACAGGGACGACAATAATCTCCACCACCATAACCCATATCGTTGCGCATGCAGATGTAAGCTCTAATTTGAGTTTGTCAACCAGCTGGCGGGTTCATGAAGTAGACAGCGACACCTTCTCGAATTTTGGCACTCCTCCATTCCCAAGCCCCGAAGACTACAGTTTGAAGGGAGTTGCGGGTTTAAATAATATAACTTTTAGTCAATTGTATCTTTTCGGAGGCTGGTGGACCGGCAATGAGCCCGATTCCAGGGACCGGGCTGTCTGGATGTGGGAAAAGCCCTGAGTTTAGATTGTTCTTGTAAAAATAAAAAAATCATATCACAAAACTATGATAGAGGTTTTAAATACACAGCTCGGAAAAATATCCATCTGTAAAGGGTCTGATGAAAAAAAGTGACTTGATTATTTATATTTTCCTGGCCATGGCGCTCTTTTTCCCAGCAGCAGTGTCCTATGCTGCGATGTCAGGCAATAATTACACCATTACAACTGCTGTCATTTCAGGGGGCGGAGGTGGTATGACCTCTTCGGGTTTCACCGCAAACGCCACCCTTGGTGAAACAGCCGGCCCCCCAATGGCCGCGGATAACAGCTATCAGCTCTATCCGGGGTTCTGGTTCACCCTCGGCCGCAACACACCTGCAGGGGATGTTAATGGCGACGGCAATGTGGATATGGCAGATGTTCTATTAATCCTGCAAATAGTAACCGGCCAGTCTGCCCAGAATATCCTGCTTGAGGCCGATGCTGACGGAGACGGCAGGATCGGCCTGGGCGAGGCCATCATGGTTCTCAGGAAACTGGCGGAAATTGAGCAGTGATCGGCCGGGCAAATCTCCTCTGACAATACTGAAATTTTTTTATAGAAGTTCGAGATCGTCTAAACAGGCCCAAACCGGGCTGGAGCAGTAATAAAACAGCTGCAGCCTCTCTCCATGCCTCATTTTCTTTTTGCAGGGCGGTCTTTCCCGCCCTCAGATAGTATCAATTACCTTCCTGAGTTTTGCCTGTATTTCTGTAGCAATACTGCCGAGACTTTCATTTTCTACTGCCTGCATGGAGGCAATGGGGTCAATGGCAGCCACCTCGACCGCGCCGTCCTCCCGTTCCTGGACAATGACATTGCAGGGCAGCATGGTGCCGATTTTGTCCTCGGCAAGGAGGGCTTTGTGCGCATATGGGGGATTGCCGGCCCCGCGGATCCTGTAGTTCCTGAAGTCCACATCAAGCTTTTTTTTCAGGGCAGCCTTACCGTCGATTTCGGTCAGCACACCGAAGCCTTCCTTTTTCAGTTCCTCGGTCACCCTGTCAATGGCATCCTCAAAACCCATAGCAACCACCTTTTGGAAATAATATGACATGTTACAACCTCCATATTTTCTACTAATAACATTTCATTTATTGAAATTTGTCAGCCTTTCAATTTCATTGGGAATTATCTTATACAGTAAAGCCTCCGCAGAAACAAATTTATCCTGAAATTGCAATAAAAATTTTACAATACAGCCTGTGATAAGATCATAACAGGATTAGCGGCATATGGGGATACATAATAGATGAGATAAAGAAGAAGAGCACAATAAAGGTTTAGGATACCATGGCCTGCAGCGCCTTTGCCGAGGTCGGCGAGCCCTGCCCGCTGGATACGGATAAGAAGGAGGGCTGATGTAAGGCCTGCCCGATAAATTTCCGCAATAGAAAGACGGGACCATGCCTGCGCCCGGTCCTTTATTTTTTATGTGAATTGCGGCCAGGTCTAGAGGTAATGATTACTTATGGACAGAGTCCGGGGGCTATTAAGTTCCGGCCTTCAATCAGCATGGAAAACTGCTAACCTTACGTTTTCATTACGTCTATAACTTTACAAAATAACTAATTACTCTTGACAAAAAAACTATTTGTTTGTATCAGAATATGAACTTAATAGGTTGATTTCAAAGTAGTTTTGGTATCAACCACGGTTGGCGATGGTTGTTTTTTATGCATCAAATTGGAAGGAGTAGATTATGTCAGATCGTGAAACAGGGACAGTGAAGTGGTTCAACAACAGCAAGGGATTTGGTTTTATTGAACGCGAACAGGGAGATGATGTTTTTGTTCATTATACTTCGATCCGTGACACTGGAGGTTTTCGGACCCTCACCGAAGGCCAGAAGGTTGAGTTTTCCATATCTGAAGGACAGAAAGGTCTGCAGGCAAATGACGTAACAGGTCTGGAATAGGTATAATTTTTTCAAGGACAATAAACCCCCGCCGGAAACTCCGGCGGGGGTTTATTTATATCATGAGCGGCTGTGCTGAAAGCGCTTTATGCGGTTTTCCCGGCTGCACCCCTTTTTGCTTCATACGCCCCCAGGGCTCTGAAGTTTGACAGCGAGTAGAGATGGCCGTATATCCAACCAAAAAAACCTCTTCTGAAAAGATCAAGTGCTTTGGCATCTTCAAGTTCTAGAAGGGCTTTTTCATTAACCATTTTCATTCCCCTGAAGCCAATTTTTTCTCCTGCCGGCATGGTAATGTCTGCAGAAAAATCCTTGAGCAGATTATACTCGACAAGTTTTTTGATGAATTCCCTGGTGAGCATATTCTCCAATTGGTACTGTTTTAAAAATTCTAAAATCCTATCCAGTTCTTTTGAGTTGTTGCCATCCTCATCAAAGACCGGCATCCCCTCTTCTCTATCAAATCCTTCATATGCCGCATCAACCGACACAGAGAAACTTTGCCCGCCGGGCTCATTTTCCGACAGGATAAAGGGATATCTTCTGATAAACGCCGGCATATAGGATCCTTCCTTCCATTTTCCCTCATCATCAATAAAAAGGTTTCCCTTGTCACGCAAACCAAGGATGGCCAAAGGGACAATATCTTCATTTTGACCGCTGACAAAGACTATGGGATAATGCTTTGACGCTTCCAGAAATTCCTGCCCTGTCAACAGGACGGAATTGAGGTCCCTGGCGAAACTGAAGTTTTCAACCCGGGCTATTTTAACTGATTTGTGGGTAACCTTGTTGAGCAGAATCGGATTCTTGAAAATACCTTCCTGTGCCATGATTTTTCCTTTATTGATTGCAGGTTATCTTGATCGTTGCCATTACTCATAAAATTCCGAAGCCATTACCGCCCTGCCCCGGTGCGGATTCTTACTTGGCTAGTATCCTTACTTTATTTTCCCGGGCAATAAAACAATAATTTCATCTGCTTTTATAAATAAACCTTAATTGTCTGATGTCAAATCAGTGGCGCTGTGGATTTAAACGTGAAACAAAAAAAACAGTAGCCAGTTTCACGCCCTGCCTGTATCTTGCTGGTACGCATAACCTGTTGGATCAAATCATTTAATTTACGGTCATGAAAAAATACCTTGCCAGCACAGCCTTATTGATTGCCATCCTTATTTTGGGCACACTGGGCTATATCATTATTGAGGATTTAAGCTTAATTGATGCAGTCTATATGACCGTCATAAGTATAACAACAGTTGGTTTCGGTGAAGTAATACCACTCAGCCAGGCCGGTAAATATTTTACGATATTTCTTATTTTCGGCGGAGTCGGATTGTTTCTTTTTGTTGTCAGCTTAATTACTCAGGCAATGGTCGAAGGCGGCCTGCAGACATTTTTAGGGAGAAGACATATGGAAAAAAAGCTGGCTGTCCTCAAGGACCACTACGTAGTTTGCGGCTTCGGCCGCATTGGCAAGGTGATCAGCAAAATCCTGCATGAAAATAAAAGAACCTTCGTCATAATTGAAAACAATCCCGAGGAAATAAGGACCATTGAGGAATTGGGTTATCTGGTGCTGTCCGGAGATTCCACCAGTGATGACATCCTCAACATGGCCAACATCAAAGAGGCCAAGGCCCTGATAGCCGTGACAAGTTCTGATGCCGACAACGTCTATGTCATCCTCTCGGCCCGGGTTCTTAAACCGGATATCTATATTCTTGCCAGGTCAAGCGGTAAAAAAGGGGCGGAATCAAAACTGCTGCGGGCCGGCGCCAACAAGGTCTTCTCGCCCTACGAGATAGGAGCCCGGCGCATGGCCCAATCATT
>JAWVYE010000080.1:0-6651 GCA_033722905.1 Desulfobulbales bacterium | reverse complement strand
TTTTGCTCCCAGTCCCGGTACTCATCGCTCTCCTCTTCGAGACTTTCTTTCAGGCTGGACGCTGCTTTTTTTAATTCAACGATCCCCCTGCCAAGAGACTTTGCCAGCTCGGGTAACTTTTCGGGCCCGACAACAATCAAGGCAACAGCCATTATGAGTATCAGTTCCGGAAGTCCTATACCGAACATTTATGGTATTTCCTCGCAACGTGTTTACGTACTTGTGAATATAAAAACATGCCAACTTCTCCAAGGTCCACAGCAGCGGAAAATTGACGCCGACAGACATCAATACTCTTGCCTCAGGGAAATTCTCAAGAAATAATCTGCTTACATTCCGCAATCTAAGGTATTTGATATGGGGTGTCAAGAATCTGTATTCAACCTCGAGAGGCCTGATTGACTTTTGGGGAACCTTTGACTATGGTTGCTGACGCTGCATGTTTTTAGGTGTATTTGTTGAGTGAGCAATGGACAGATTTCTGTTTTTCAGGTTTTCGATGTTAAGGAGTGTGTAAATGGCCAATGTGGTAGTTGTAGGTACCCAATGGGGTGATGAGGGTAAAGGCAAGATAGTTGACCTGCTTACCCGTTACGCTGATTATATAGTAAGGTTTCAGGGTGGCAACAATGCCGGCCATACCCTGGTGGTTGAGGGCAAGCAGTTTATTTTTCATCTTATCCCGTCCGGCATCCTGTATGAAAACAAACTGTGCATGATCGGAAACGGCGTCGTCATAGACCCGGAAGTACTTCTGGGAGAAATGCAGGAACTCAAAGAGAACGGCCTGCCAGTAACCCCGGAAAGACTTATGATCAGTGAAAATGCCCACCTGATCATGCCTTACCACAAGGCATTGGACCTTAACCAGGAAGCGGCCCTGAAAAGCAGTAAGAAAATCGGCACCACGGGCCGTGGCATAGGTCCATGCTATGGCGACAAGATTCTCAGGAAAGGGATCAAAATAGGTGACCTGCTCGATGATGATCTTTTCAAGGATAAACTAAAAGACAACGTGGAGGAAAAAAATTTCTTCCTTACCAAGCGGCTTAACAGCGAACCTGTCTCCTTTACTTCAATCTACAACCTCTTTCAGGATATTGCTGAAAAACTGGCGCCCTACCTGGGCAATGTTTCCGTTGAACTGGACCAGGCCAGGAAAAGCGGCAAGCATATACTTTTTGAGGGGGCACAAGGCACGCAGCTTGATATTGATCATGGCACCTATCCCTTTGTTACATCATCAAATACTGTTGCTGGCAACGCCTGTATCGGCAGCGGTTTCGGGCCGGTACACATCGATGCGGTCATTGGTATTCTAAAAGCCTATACGACCCGGGTCGGAAGCGGACCTTTCCCTTCAGAACTGTTTGATGATACGGGAGATCAGCTGCAGAAAAAAGGTGGTGAGTTTGGTGCGACTACCGGCAGAAGACGCCGTTGCGGATGGCTGGACAGTGTGGTTGCCAATGAGGCTGTCCGTTTAAATAGTATAACAGGGTTAGCGGTAACAAAGCTCGATGTTTTAAGCGGTCAGAAAACTGTTAAAATTGCCACATCATATGAGGCTGGAGGGAAAACCATTAAATCCATGCCGAGCAATATCAGGTTGACCGAAAAAGTAAAACCGGTTTATGAAGAGCTGGAGGGCTGGCAGGAAGAGATAAATACTATCCGTTCAGTTGACGAACTTCCCCGGCGGGCCAGGGATTATATAAAACGAATTGAAGATTTAACCGAAACTCCAGCAGTAATTATTTCCGTGGGGCCGGCCCGTGATGAAACCCTCCTGCTGAAGAATCCCTTTGCCGTGTAAAAACAAAATATTTCTTCATCTCTTTCGCAAAAAATACCTTGTGATTTTCCTTTAAATGATTATATTCAAAAGGTTTTAGGGCGGACTACCTAAGCCACTTATTTTTTTTGAGGAGGTTGTAATTCTATGGCACGTATCACAGTTGAAGACTGTTTGGAAAAAATTGGAGATGATAACCGTTTCAGCCTCGTTCATCTTGCGGTTGAACGGGTTAAGCAAAGACGCCAGGGAGCCCCTTTACTCATACCGCAGAGAAAAAACAAGGAAGTTGTCATGGCCCTGCGTGAGATTGCCAGCGGTGAGGTTACCTTTAATAATATCCTTTCTCTGCCCAAGCGTGAGGATGAGCAGGCGGCCGGTGAAGATGCTGGTAATGATACTGCCGAGCAGAATACATCCAAGGAGGCAGCTTGATTTCCACTATGGAGCTTGACTATTAGGAGGTGCTTGGTATTTCAAGGTCGGCCTCACCGGATGAGGTAAAAAAGGCTTACCGGAAACTTGCCATGAAGTACCACCCTGACCGCAATCCTGGCGACAGGGAAGCGGAAGATAAGTTCAAGCAGTCCACTGAGGCCTATGAAGTTCTCAGTGACACTGAAAAACGCCAAATTTACGATACCTACGGGCATGAAGGTCTGAAGAGCAGAGGGTACCAGGGACCTGACTTTAACGATATATTTTCAAGCTTTGGCGATATTTTTGGTGACATTTTCGGTTTTGGCAGGAGCGATTCCCGGGGTTCAAGACAAGGACCCAGTCGTGGAGCCGACCTGCGCTATGACCTGGCCTTGACATTTATGGAAGCAGTGCATGGCGTCTCAAAGGATATTGAGATAGAAAGACCGGACACCTGCTGGACTTGTGAAGGCACAGGTTTGCGGCCCGGTTACAAGGCGGCTACCTGTTCCAGCTGTCAGGGCCGGGGACAGATAGTCAGGGCCCAGGGATTTTTCCGGATGAGCACAACCTGTCCGCAATGCCGCGGTGAAGGAGAAATTATAACCGACCCGTGTAATGACTGCGATGGAGCCGGGCTTATCAAAAGTAAAAAGAAAGTTGCCCTGAAAATACCTGCCGGGGTGGATACCGGCGCCAAGATGCGGTTACAGGGAACCGGGGAGGGCGGTCGAAAAGGCGGGCCGGCGGGAGATCTTTATGTTATATTACATGTTGAACCGCATGAGTTTTTTCAACGTGAAGGAGACCTGATTTACTGTGAATATCCGTTGAACTTTTCCCAGGCTGCTCTTGGTTGCAAACTGGAAATTCCGACTATTCATGGCAAGAAACAGCTTGCGATTCCCAAGGCAACACAGACCGGCCAGAGATTTACCCTGAAGAATGAAGGGGTGCCCCACTTACGCGGCAAGGGGCGTGGTGATATGATAGTTGTTGTCAAGGTAGTCACACCGGTAAAAATGACCAAACGGCAGAAGGAACTCCTGCAGGAGTTTGGCGAACTGGAAGCAAAGAAAGACAGCGGCGAGGGGCTGCTTAAAAAAATATTACACTTTGGCAGTAAGGGGGAATAAGAGCAAAAGAAGATCCTCAAGGGCAACATTGTTTGGCCCCTTAAGACAGGATACTGTTTCTTTTATTTCTTAAACGGATAATGGATATGAGTGAAGGCAGTTGACAAAGGCAGCCAAATAAATCATATTCGTCTCCTTCATCAGGATGTTGCATTTGCTTAAATTTTGCCGAAAGTCAATTACAGATTATTGAAGCCCGGCCAAGCAACATAAATATTCACACAGTCAGGTTAGTGATTCAGAAGAGAATGCTGGAGTAGGAACTATGGACAAAAAATTACAGGCACATTTCAAGGCAAAGCTTGAGGGTATGAGCCAGGACATATTGAATGAGGCGGAAAAAACACTGTTGGAAATGACCGATCAAAGTGATAATTATCCTGATCCTGCAGACCGAGCCACAGCAGAATCCAATCGTAATTTCGAACTGCGTATCCGTGATCGGGAAAGGAAGTTACTTGCAAAGATAAAGGAAGCGCTTGAGCGTATAGACAACGGAACGTATGGAATTTGTGAAAGCTGTGATGATGAGATCTCCGTCAAACGTCTCGATGCAAGACCTGTAACCACACTGTGCCTGAAGTGCAAAACCGCACAGGAACAGCATGAAAAAGAACATGCCCAGCCCTAAGAAAATATGCCTGAGTTACGTAAGGATCCTATCCTCGGCCGCTGGATAATCATTGCAAAGGAGCGAAGCAGGCGTCCCACAGATTTTGTTATCCAGGAGCAGGAAGTCAAGGGAGGCTTCTGTCCTCTCTGTCCCGGCAATGAAAACACAACTCCAGCAGAAGTTCTAGCCTACGGGCGCAACCCCTCCCAACCAGCAAACTCCCCCGGCTGGGAACTCAGAGTGGTGCCGAATAAGTATCCAGCCTTAGTCATAGAGGGAAATCTCAACAAGGAAGGTGTCGGGATCTATGACAAAATGAACGGCATCGGGGCCCACGAGGTTGTCGTTGAAAGCCCCAACCATGACGATACATTCACCACCCTTTCGCCGGAGCGGTTGATTTACGTTTTCTGGGCCTTCCGGGATCGGTTGCTGGATTTAGGCCGTGATCCCCGCTTCAAGTATGTAATGGTCTTCAAAAACAGCGGCAAAGCAGCCGGCGCCTCTCTTGAACATTCGCATTCACAACTTGTTGCTCTGCCTATTCTGCCCCGCATGATCGTCTCTGAACTGGATGGCAGTCTTTCGTATTATAACTATAAGGAAAGGTGCATCTTTTGCGATATAATCCACCAGGAACTCCGTGAAAGGATCAGGGTCGTATGTCAGAATGAGCACTTCATCACTGTAATGCCTTTTGCGCCCCGTTCGCCCTTCGAGATGTGGATTCTTCCTAAAAAACATTCTTCATCATATATTAAATCAGATGATGCATTATTTATTGCTCTGGCAAGAATATTTTCAGAAACCATGAAGCGTCTTGACGCCTGTATTCCGGATGTTCCGTATAATTTTGTTTTACATGGAGCGCCGCTGCATTCAGAACCCCTTGATTATTATCACTGGCATTTTGAGATTCGCCCGAAACTGACTACAACAGCAGGTTTTGAATGGGGATCGGGTTTTTACATCAACCCGATGCCTCCCGAAGATGCGGCGGTATATATGAGGGAAGCTTTCGATAAGTAGTACGGTGTCAATCCCCAAGGGATTTGCTGTTTGCTGAAATTTTTAGTAGAGCTTTAGCTGTAAACTTGTTTGGTGAGGGATTTGCGGACAGGCAGGCGTAAATCTGTATTTATCCAATTGCGCTGAGGTAAACTATGAAAAAAATTCTACTTGTTGACGACGAGGAGAGTATCCATCTTTTATACCGTGAGGAGCTTGAAGATGAAGGGTATGAGGTTCATTCAGCGCTCAGGGGAACGGAAGCCCTGGAGAAGTTCAAGATAATTTCCCCTGATCTGGTTATTCTCGATATAAACATGCCCGATATGAATGGCATTGAGGTTCTGCGCCAAATGAAAGAGGTCAATCCGACTCTGCCGGTAATTTTGAGCACGGCATATCATGAATATAAGCAGGACCTGGGGGCATGGGCATCGGATGAATATATTGTAAAGTCATCTGATTTGAGTGAACTGAAAGAAGCTGTCAGCCGTTATCTCTCAAAATAGTGTAATAAACCAACCATCCATATTATGCGATTTCTGCCATGAAGGATATCCAGAGCCAGCGAGACCACCGCCGCATAAATATTCAGAAGGTGGGGGTCAAGGATATCACCTACCCTGTCATGGTCCTCGACAAGGCAAACAAGCTGCAGAGAACCGTGGCCAATTTCAACATGTTTGTCAATTTGCCCCACAGGTTCAAAGGCACGCACATGAGCCGTTTCATTGAGATATTGAATCAGTTTCACGGGGAGTTTGATATCAAGAACCTGCGGTTGATCCTGGAGGAGATGAAAAGCAGGCTGGAGGCAGAGTCAGCCCACCTGGAAATAGAGTTTCCATATTTTGTCAAGCAGAAAATGTCCCATACCAATGCCATTGGTATCGAAGAATACCAATGCAAAATGCATGGTGTCCTCTCCGAGAACTATGAACTTTTCCTACAGATCAGTGTTCCCATAACATCGCCATTACGCCTGCAAAACGGGCTGGGCCTGCCGCGTTTTCCCGGCCACTGGGGAAATGCAATAATCAGTATCCGGTACCGGGATTTTATCTGGATTGAGGATGTTATCCTCATGGTTGATGATGTTATCGGCCACAGCCGCTCACTTGCGAATCCAAAAAATATTGCAGATTCTCCAGCAGGAGAACATCCGCTACCGGAACCGACATTATCGGTGGAAAATATCGCCAAAGCCCTGGGAAGAAAATTTAATGCCAACAAAGACATTCTTCATTTTTCTGTAACCGTAGAGAATTTGTCAGAGGGGTATAAGACTTTTGCCATCCTGGACGGGCCCCAGAAACAGGAGGCATCCGCATGAATTATATGGGGTGTTGTCAGAGGGCACCAGTAAGAGGCGCAACCAATTAAGCATAACAAATAAAAGGCCATGCAAAAAGAATTACTCCTTGAAATAGGTACTGAAGAGATTCCGGCCGGATTTATTTCTCCGGCTCTGGAGAATATGCAGGTAATAATGTCCGAAAGGCTTGCCGGGCTCAATTTGTCATATGATACAATTCACACTGCAGCGACCCCGAGGCGTCTTGTTATTTGTGTTAAGGGTCTGCTTGAGCGGCAGCCGGACTATAAAGAGGAATTTCTGGGACCAGCCAAAAATGCCGCCTTTGATGCAGATAACAAACCGACAAAGGCGGCTGTCGGTT